>JBCCFC010000068.1:0-20338 GCA_039029935.1 Chloroflexota bacterium | reverse complement strand
TTTCCTTTTTCTTCGCTCTCAACTTCTCTCTGGTCGTTGGCACATTTTCATGCTTAATCTCTCCCGACATTCTTTCCTCCTTCTCCAACAATCTCAGTCCCCTCTCCCTTCCTGATTTAACATACTTTGGGAATGCACCCCCCAGCATCTTGGTCAATAAGCGTTCCTTGATCAAGGCTGATTCGGGCAACCCCTGTGCCAGCCGCCATGTATGCGCCAATGTATCCGCCGCCAGCTTGTAGAGTTCAACCCGTTTTTGGGGTAATCGTGCGCCCGTGCGGTGAATCAATGCCAGAATGCGCAACATCAACGGGTTGCCCGCCAGCCGTTTCACGCCCCTATTGTTGTAAATGGCGTCCATAATGCCATCAATCTCACGCTGTGTGGTCGCATGACGCAACTCAATCGAGATATCAGGTGTCTGCGCATCCTCCACTGCCCGACACCAGCGTGTCAGAAAGTGTTCCATCTGCGTCTCGTCCATCTCCTCAATGACATAGTGCATAAAGGCGTCGCCACTGACCGGGCTGACGGGTGCGCTGCGATAACCCGCAATGCGGCTGGTGATGATAAAGTGGTTTTTGTTGTTCCCTACACCTGCATGACTGCGCACAAAGTCCTCAATCTTGCGCACAATCCCCCGCCGATCATCTGCCGACACAATCTCATCCAAGCCATCGAGCAGAATGATGCAGCCACCACGCCCTAGCTGTGCCCGCAACATCTCGCCCATGCCAGGCAACTCACACTCATTGCGTTCAAAATAGGTGGGCAAAAAGTCGCTCAACGCCTCCTGTTTCCATGCCTCATTATCGGCATACTCAGCAATGCGGATCAAAATTGGGAAGAGTGTGGGAAACTGCCGCTCGTCCTGCTCGCTGACCAACGTCACCTGTACATTGCCCGTGTGCATGGCCTGTGCATGTTGATGGGTCAGATAGCGCATCAGCGTCGTCTTTCCACTCCCCGGATCGCCCAGAATCACCAATCGATCATGTTTGTCGGTGGCCTGTGCTAGCGGAATCGGCTTATCTGATACCGATGAGTTCTGCTTCTCTTCGCGCCTATGCTTGCCCTCAAACTGGATAAAGAGTGCATCCAATCGTTCCTCACGATCCTCTGCTGACACACCTTCTATCTCCAAGCGCATCTCCAACTCCATGCACTCACGTTCCCACAACTTGCGGTCGCCATCATTGCCGGGGTTCATGTCCGCCTGGGCGCGTAGACCGATGTAGATTTGATCGAGTTTGAGCTGCACTTGGCGTTGGACTTGTTGGGTGCCGCGTGGGTCGAGGTATTCGTGTTGTTGGATGAGCCAGTTGAGGTAGGTGGCGCGGGCGGTGGCTTCGAGTGCGGCTGGATTGGGTTTATTTTCTTGGTTGAAGTAGTTATTCTGTTCAACCTTCTCGGCAATCGCCAAACCTTGTGTGTTCGTTATTTGGTTAATGTCTATTTTTGTCGAGTTTGTCATAGGTTGTCTGCTCGTTGAAATGATACTACAGCGGATTTGGGAGGGGAACGGATTTTGTCTGCGCACAAGAAATCCGTTTCCGTCCCCAATCCACTGTCGTAGGATTACCCACTCGCCTCCGCCGCAACAACGCTCCGTCTCTGAATCGCCAACAACGCACTGCACAAAATCAACGCGCCACCAATCCACTGAACCACACTCAACCGTTCGCCCAAAAAGATCACGGCCCATGTAATCGACATCAGTGTTTCCAGTGGTGTCAGCAACGCCATCTGTCCGGTACCAACAAAGCGGATCGCAGCATAGAGCATGAGTCGTGCGGCATACGTTGCCACGACACCCAAGATGAGGATATAGAGCCACTCTTCGGCACTGGGCCAATATGCCTGCCATTGTATCCTTACCGCGGGTGTAGGGTTGATAAATTGCTGTTCGATCCACCAAAAGAGGCTGACCACAACGGCAACAGTCGTCACATTATACCGTGTTACAGTCTGAGAATCATACTGTCGAGTCAATGGTTGAATCATCACAAGCTGAATTGCCAGTAGGATGATGCCCAGAAAAGCAAGACTCACACCCAGCAAATTGGCCTCACCACTGGGTCCTCCTCCGATCAGTAGGTAGACGCCAACTATCGCCAACGCTAACCGCAGTAGCTTGCGCCCTGTCAACGTCTCGCCCTGAAAAGCCAAGATGACCAGTGTAAAGATGGGTAAGGTCGAGAAGATAATGGCAGTGATAGATGATTCGATTTGCGACAAGGCGAGAAAAATCAGGCTTGTGCTGGTTCCGCTCAGGATGCCTGTGACAATGAGCATGAGCATCCCTGCGCGATCAATGGGTGCGCGATCAATGAACATAGTCTCTTTTTTCGCCAACTGTCTTGCACTAGCCACATTTAGCTGACCTGCCCAAAACGTCAGCCAAAGTAGTAATGTTGCCATGCCAAAACGGGTTGCGACCACATAAGTGGCATCCATGCCTGATAACATCGCCATGCGGCCTACAGGTAATGATGTGCTAAAGGCCAATGTCGCACCCAAGGCAAAGAGCCAACCCAACCACGTTTTGTTGTTCATGTTGACTGCCCCATTGACTGCCCCTCTGGCTGTCCCTCTGACTGTCCCTCTGGCTGTCCCTCTGACTGCCCCTTTGTCGCTCGTTGGATTGCCAACAGTGCGCTTGATACAATCAACACGCCTCCAGCCCACTGCGTTATACTCAGTCGTTCGCCCAAGAACAGCCCTGCCCATGTAATTGACATCAACGTCTCCAACGGCATCATCAGTGACATCTGTCCGCTACCGACAAAACGGATGGCGGTATAGAGGAGCAATCGTGCCACATAGACTGTGAAAATACCCAGTATACCAATGTAGATCAGTCTTTCTGTTGACAGCCACTGTACAGTTGGCCACTCGATTGGATTTAAAAAAAGGCCATCCACCAACCAATAGACCGTTATAAGAATCGCGGCTGTCGTGACAACATATCGAGTGACCATTTGCGGATGATACTGACGTGTCAGTGGTTGCACAATTACCATTTGGATGGCAAGGATAAAAATGGCAAAGACGGCAAGACCAACGCCCACCATGTCAATGCTCCCGCTTGTATTGCCGTTGGGACCGATGAGGAAGTAAAGTCCTACCAAGGCCAGCACTAGGCGTAGCAGTTTGCGTCGTGTCAGTGGCTCGCCCATAAAGGCCAAAATGATGAGCGTGAACACAGGCAGCATCGAGATAATCATCGCCGTCATAGATGCGTCCAGCCGCGCCAAGGCAAAAAAGATCATCACCATGCTGACCCCACTGATCAGCCCGACAAGCACAATTTTGGACAGACCTGTGAGGTCTATCCTCTGCATTCCTGCTTGCTGGTCAGCATGGTTTCTGCCGATGAATTGGCTAATGAAAAACACCAGCCAAAACAACAATGCCCCCAACCCAAAGCGACCAACTAGGATCTCTGTTGGACTCATCCCGGATAGTATCGCCATGCGCGCAACGGGGAGGGCAACACTAAAGGACAGCGTTGCACCTATGGCAAGAAGCCACCCCAATAACGTTGTATTGTTGGATAAGAATCCTCGTGATGGTAATTGTTTTGTGTATGATAAGTTTGTCATGGGGCTATTATACCGCAATCGACATCGAATCAATCATCACATCTTTGGTAAAAATTGGATGAGCAGCCGTATAATGAAGCAAATGTAGGCTGGTTGCAGCGTCAAATTGAAATTGGAAGGAAAAGTATGATCTATAAACAATCAACGAATGCACAGAATAGTGAACGCGCCCCATTCACTATCCGTCGATTTTTCCCTGGTCACAATCTCCCCGCGCATACGGATCACGGTTATGGTCCGTTGGCGGTAGTGGATGACGCCACGCTGACATCCGGCGTCGTTGTCCCCATGCACCAGCACCGTAATGACGAAATTGTCTCCTATGTTCACCAAGGAGCCATGCATCATAGCGACAGTAGTGGTGCAAACTTGGTCATCAATGCGCAGAACCTCATGGTAATGAACGCCGGACACAGTTTTTGGCATGAAGAACGCATTCACGCGGATAAGGAGACAACCCGCACCCTGCAAATTTTTATACGCCCCCATGCCGTCAACCTCGAACCACAGCTACAGCATCTGCCCTTAGATGCCGATCAAGGCATCACCACCGAGGGAAGTGGCTGGCGATATCTGGTTGGTCCTGAAGGCAGCGATGCCCCCGCCACAGTGCGCAATGATGTCCGCATCTTTGATGGCCGTCTGGCTGCTGGAACCTTGGTGTCGTTGCCAACCTATGAAGCATGGGATACCTACTTCATGGTTTTGCGCGGTGAAGTTATGGTCAATCAGGAGGTATTTCCTGCTGTGGAGGCGGGCTGCTGGTGAATGAAACTGAATGCTATGTGCATGTGAATGAGGATGCTTTAGTGGTTGTGTTTTTGATGAATCCCAATGCACAGCTAACTTATGAAGGCTCCGTGAGCCAGTAAGGAGTTAATTTGTGAATTGTTGAATTGTTGAATTTGTGAATTGTTAATGTTTGTACCAGCCAACGCTCGATGATACATCTGACTATTCATTTGGGATTGGCCTTGTCACGATTTCAAATTCCTCATCACCCGCGAATAATCCCGTCAATGGCTCGGCATCAATGGCAAGCACACGCGTATTGGCAAAGAAGGGAAAATCGAACGTGGTCATCTCACCTGCCTGTTTACCGGGAATCGGCATCAATCTTGCGGTCAACGGTTTACCCAGCCGCCGTGATAAGGACGCCACATCCAGCAACACAGCCGCCAACTGTGCGGGGGTTGTGTCACCAGGCAATGGAACCGTATCCAGTCCTGTGCCACAAACTGCCGAGTACATCAACAAGTCTTTGATGCTCAACGTTCCCTCGCTTGCACGCAGAGCCAGTGTACTGTCTTCAAGCACAGGCGTCATCAAACCGTTGAACCCTGTGCGCTGAAACGTCGCACGATCCAATGCATCCATGATGAATGACGCCGCCGCCAACGAGCCATGTTGCCCCACTGCAGGAACCCCTAATCGTTCAAACGCAGTGCCAAGCGATTGCTCTAAGGCTGGGAAAGGAGCCAGGGTAAAATCAATGCCACAAAACGACAGCCCAAATTGTTTGTGTAGTTCCTCACCGATGCTCGTAAGCCGTTGGGCATGTTGGTTGACAGCACTGGTCAAATTTCCCGTGGCTTCGGCCAGCGTGGCTGCTTGGGTAAAGGCCGTGACAGCCAACTCTGCCGCTTCCATCGCCAGCGCAAATCCGGGTACACGCTGCGCTGTATTCATATAAGCGGAAGGGAAAAAGGACCCATTCCCCGTCACATCCGCCGAGGCGTTAAAGAACAGATTGGTAAACCCATTGGGGTCGATGGGCGCAATGTCATGCATAATCTGCGCACAGGCTCGAATGGCTGGCAGCGAGATACCCCGCTCTCGTGTTCCCATCATACCCGATGCAAAGATAGAGTCAGTTTCGGCCAAAATCGCTGGAATCATGCCATAGCTTGCTGGGATATCGGGCAGAGCGGGTCCAATCGCTGTATAGGCAATACCGATGCTGCCCGCTGCCTGTTCCACGCTTTTGGCAAAGGCAACCGCATCGTCTACCGTGTGCGTATCAGATGGCAAAATCGTGCAAAATGGTGGCGTTGCCATGCGCATGGATTGCACGGGATAGCCCACTGCTTCAAACGCGGTTGGTGCTTCGTTTACAAAGGCTTTGGCTTGTTGAAACAGGTGCTCATTCACTGGATAGCCAGGATTGAGAAAATAGGTAATAGATCGAATATTCATCAGCTTCCTTCTACTTTTAATCTATATCATTGGCAATAAGGTTTACTTCTTCATATTAAAACTTATCCAAATCTGTTGCCGAAACAATTCCATACTTCTTACACATCGTCTGCGCATTCTTTGTAAATCCCGCCAACGAAACAAACGCCGCCAACACAGTCACATCCGGATTCTGTGATCGATAAACCTCAACCTTCTCGTAAAAATCCTCAATATCATCAGGCATGGCCTTGTCATCGCGGTTACGCACTTCCACAACCAACACATAGTGATTGCTATCGGTAGCGACAACATCCAATTCCATTTCCTTGTCATCGTCACGATGAATCGTAATACGCATCCGAACATTGGTGATATTCAGTCGTACATCATCGGTGACGCCATCAAAGTAGGTACTCAGCGAAAATCGCTTCTTTGTGCGCAGCCCATTAACGACAATAAACTCGGCAGACTTGCCCTTGAGATCACACAATTGACCCTTGAGCCGCTTGATCTCACGCTGAAGTTTGGCGGTCTGGTCGCGTAGCATCGGGCGTAGGTCTGGTTCATATTCTTCAATTTCTTCTGCAAACCGACTCTGGAGAATCAGATTCAGTGTGCCATCCCGCAAGCCTTGAAAACGAATATCCGACTTACCCCATTCAATCAGATCCGCTTTGACCAACGCATGGAGTTTCCTTTTGATGGACTGCTCTGTTTCCTCCAACTTCAAGGTTTGTTTTAACTGCTTTGGCGTCCAATGACGGTCGTTATATTTACTCAGATGCAATAAGAGCTGTTTGCCATACGTATCGTTGATGCGATCAACCACCAAATCAATATACTCTTGCCACGTTTCAGCCAGTTCAGATTCGCGATCAGATGCTTCGTAATTCACAGTGTCGATTACATGATCGGGGTCGGTCAGATTACGCTCTGGGTAATCGCTTTGGATGACGCATGAAATAAAGAATGGGTCCGAATTGCACAACTTATTGATTTGAATCGCCGTCACGTTGCTAATCGGTTCTTCATTGGCCTCGGCATAGGTGTAGACGGCTTTCAACCCTTCCGATTCGGTTAAATAGGGCGAAAAACTGGTACGCGACAACCGCCCTGCCTTCAAGTGCTTGTGCATGATGTCTAACATCCAACCTACATAGGAACCCGTGGCAAGCATCGGGGCAACTTTGGATTCTGATACCTCGTGATAGCTGCCGGGCATCCCACTAAGTGGCTCACCTGATAAGTCCTGACGTGCGTAAATGTTGCCGGAGAGATATTGAAATTCATCGATCATCACCAAAATGAACTGCTCATAGAATGCCGCCAATTGGTGTGGCGCACGATAGGCGGTGTCCCATACCAAGCCATAGTGTCCTCGTTCCATATCATCCAACATGCTGGTTACATCACGTGCTAGTACATCGAGATTATTCCGTTCAACATAGGTTAGAATTTCAGGCATTGTCCATGGCGTTTGCACTAATTTGGGATCACGCTCCAGAAACGAGATATATTGAGAGGCAAAGGCACGGTAATATCGCATGGCAAAGTCAGGATACCATATCGGTACTTCTGGGATTGAGAAAAAGAAGGGAATCACCTGCCCATTGGTAGACCAAACTTGGTTAAAGAGCCGTTGGACAAAGGCCGTCTTACCGCTTTTACGTCGCCCTAATAACGCCCGTGATTTGGATAATTTTTTTGGGATTTTGTTAATCCATTGGTGAAACTTTTTAAACTCCAGCTCACGCCCCACAAATAAATCGGGTGTGCCAATTTTTTCTTCTAAAGCATAGACAATCTCTACATCATTGGTGACAAGACTCATTTCGCCCTTCCTATCATAGAATCGACTGCAATCTTATTAAAAACGTGAACTAAGTATACTTTGCCCTTGATTTTCTGTCAAAGTATACACATATGTTCTTTGCACAACTTGCAGATATGGAATGATTGCCGATTTGCCCCATTGCAGAACAACAAATGACCTAACAGCATTTTGCCCCAACACCCATCAAACGTCTCTACTAAACCGGACAGACCGCCGATGCACCAACCGCCTGCTCTATGCTACACTATAGATGGATTGGGTAATGGGTTTTCAATGGTTTTCTCCTTGTGTGAAAGAGAGGGGCTGTGTTTGAACACAGTCCCTCTTTTTTTTCGCATTTTTGTGTAGAACACGCTGAGAATTCGTTCTTACTCTTGAAGCCGTTATAGAATTTTTTTCAGGATGCTTGACAAATGGCTCAATCTTACGTACACTCGTGCTATGGATAAAAGAACTTTAAAACGTAAACTTAGAAAGTTTCAGCGTACATTCACGATGCTTGGCCTCTTATTCGGGCTGCTCTGCATCAGTCAGTCAGAGGCACATGCACAAGCCCCGAACGTCGCTCCACTTGCCGAGAGCGAAACGCTCTTTCTCTACATCAACGAAATTCACTACGATCCAGCCAACAAAACAGCACAAACTGAATTTATTGAACTCTATAACCCCAACCCATTTCCGCTCGATGTAAGCCAGTGGGGTGTTGAAGATGCCGTCCGTTATGTTATCACTGAAACGACAATCATTGAGCCGGAAGGGTATCTAATTTTTGCACAGAACCCTGATGCGCTGCGCACTCAATTTGTCATTCCAGAGACGGTTCCTGTCCAAGGACCTTATATCGGTCGGCTGTCACCACGTGGAGAGAAGATCACCATCCGCAATGAACAGGCAAAAGTGGTAGATATTGTGAAGTACGACTTAGGATTTCCTTGGCCTATCGTGGGTGATAACCAAGATAACAGCATTGGTCTTGTCAGCCCCATTGTCGATAATAACCATCCAGGCAGTTGGCGCTCGGCTCCCCCCTCACCAGGCTTGCCCAATGTGCAGCTGGTGGTGAACCCGCCACCACTAGTAAACCACGTCCAGCATACACCGCTTGCACCGACCTCTACTCAAACGGTGACGATTTCAGCCGAAATTGAAGACCGTGACGGCGTGACAACAGTCGAGTTAGACTATCAATTGGTAGACGCTGGTCGTTATATTCGGCTGAACGATACCGAATATGAGACACAATGGTTTACAATTCCCATGACCGACACTGCGGGCGAGGGGTTTTACACCGCGCAGATATCACCGGAGCTAGGCGGACATCGACGGCTCATCCGCTATCGCATCCGCGCAACCGACAGTCTAAGCAATACCATCACGCTGCCCTATCCAGATGATCCACAGCCTAATTTTGCCTACTTCATTCATGATGGTGTCGCGGACTGGTCTGCTGCCGCCAATCCCGACGATGCAGGATTACTCGGTGACTATATCACCTACAGCTTTGATGACATGGAAGCCGTGACAGTCTATCATTTCATGGCCGATGGCGACGATATCGACGCTGCTATGTTTAACTCGCCGCGCGGCCTGGGCTATATGGGGAATGATGAGCAGTGGTTGGGGACGTTGATTGTTGACGGTCAAGTCTATGATCATGTTGGCTTTCGCGCACGGGGGGGCTACTGGCGCTATGCAATGGGCAAAAATATGTGGAAGTTCAACTTTCATCGCGGGCATCGCCTGCAAGCCAGCAGCAACACCGGGACATCCTATGAAACTGAATGGGACAAACTCAACCTCTCAGCCATCATCCAACAAGGTTATTTTCAACATCGTGGCGAACAGGGGTTGTTTGAATCGGTTGGGTTCCGGCTGTTTGAGTTGGCAGGTGTAGAAGCCCCCAAAACGCATTATGTCCATTTGCGTGTGCTGGATGACGATGCAGAAACCACTGGCTCGCAATATGAGGGCGACTTTTGGGGATTATATCTGGCCGTTGAACAGATAGATGGTCGCTTTTTGGATGAACATGCGTTGCCCGATGGTAATCTCTATAAGATGGAGAACTGGACCGGAGCGTTGCGCAATCAAGGGCCAAACGATGCCACCAACAAATCTGATTTAAACACATTTTTGGATACCTACAACGACAGCAACAGTCCACCCACAGAGCAGTGGTGGCGAGAGAACTTGGACCTGCAACGCTATTATAGTTACCGTGCCATTGTCGATGGCATCCATCACTATGACATTAGCGATGGCCGCAACTACTTCTACTATCGCGATCCAGATACACACCTTTGGTCGGTAGTCCCTTGGGATTTGGATTTGTCCTGGTCGGATACCACCTTTGGGCAGGGCAAAGAGCCGTTTCAGAGCCGTGTCCTCTCACAGCCAATTTTTCAACTGGAATTTCAAAACCGCCTGCGAGAGTTACGTGACCTGCTCTACAATCCAGAGCAAGTAGGGCTACTTATTGACGAAATTGCCGCCGTCGTTGATCATCCAGCCATCACCACCTCCATTGTCAATGCCGACCGTGCCATGTGGGACCACAACCCCATCATGACCTCGGATTATGTGCGGCTAGACCGTGCGGGTGCAGGTCGATATTATGAACTATCTCCAAGCGGCGACTTTGCAGGTATGGCACAGTTAATGAAAAATTTTGTGGCCGCTCGCAGTGCATGGATCGACAGCGAACTGCTCACCGACACTGATATGCCCGATACACCGACCGTGACCTTCATCGGCCCACCCGATTACCCCGCCGACCAGCTACAATTTCAAGCATCGCCGTTTAGCGACCCACAGGGCAACCATACCTTCCAGGCCATGCAGTGGCGTGTCGCTGAAATCACCGACCCTAGCAGCCCTGACTATGAGCTAACTGACCCCAATTTCTATGAAATAAATGCCCGCTGGCAGAGTGACCCGCTTACAATCTACAGCGATACAATCAAATTGCCGACAGCTTCCTGTCGTCCACTGCAAACGTGTCGTGTTCGTGTGCGGATGCAGGATGACACAGGGCGTTGGAGCCACTGGTCGGCGTCTGTGCAATTTATCGCCAGCGCACCCATGCACCCGCCAACAGATGCGCTTGTGATTACCGAGTTAATGTATCACCCGCCCGATGTGGGGCCAGTGGAGGGGAGTACCTTTGAATTTGTGGAGTTGCATAACAGTAGCAACGAACCCATTGACCTCTCTGGTGTTCACTTTAGTGATGGCATTGCCTATACCTTCACGGTAGGCACGGTCTTGCCCGCAGGTGGCTATGTGCTGCTTGCCCAAGATGCAGACCAGTTTCAAGAATACTATGGCTTTGCCGCTGATGGCGAATATAACAAACGGTTTAGTAACGCTGGTGAGCGGGTGGCATTGACCGATGCCTATAGCCGTACCCTGTTTAGCTTTACCTACGATGATGTTTCTCCTTGGCCGACGGCTGCGGATGGCGAGGGACATTCGCTTGTGTTGGCTGACATCCCCATCAATCGGGCTGTGGTTCAAGCCGTTGACCCCAACGACCCGACAAGCTGGCAGCCAAGTTTACACATGGGTGGCTCACCCAGTGGGGATGACGCAACCTATTGTATTGCTGAAGCTGCGCCTGATTTGACAATACATATGAATGCTGAAATTGATGCTCAAAATACACTCACGCGTGTGGTCCAACTGATGTGGCCCAACAGCGAAGCGGGACGTGCGGGGAATACAACTTATGAAGTCTGGCGTACCATCAATAGCCCCTATTTTACACCAGGGGATGTGGGTGCGGAACTGCTCGAAACAATTTCGTCAAAGCAGTCGATGACGCCCTATCTCTATCAGATTCAAGATGTAGGGATTGGGAACCCAGATATCCACTATTTCTATCGAGTTCGTACCATTCGACGTTGTGGGTCCGAGCAGTTCCACGCTGATTCGTATACAGTCGGTGAAATCGACTATCCACTCATGACCACAGGCAGCACAGATTTTAGCTGGGTTGGGCTACCATTTCATATGGATGATATTCAAACAAGTGCAGATTTAGTGGCGCACATCGAGGCCAACAGCAATGTCACGTTGACTGTCAACGCCATTGACCATTGGAATGCAACCAGCCAGAGCTATGACTCGTACATTCCGAGCTTGAGTTTGGGCAACGTGCCCATTACGGTTGGTGGTGTCTATCGGGTCAGTGTTGAGTTCACAACGGAGGCATTGGGTACAGCCATCTGGTCATTGGTTGGACGAGTGCCTGACCCTGCGCTCTTTGCCGCGCAGTTAAACCGACTGCAGACAACGGGCAGCACAGACTTTAACTGGCTCCTGTGGCCGTTTGATGCAGATGTATCACCAGCGGAACGGATGTATGGGCATGTGCAAATTGCATCGGGTGTCAATGTCATTGACTATTTTTCGATGCACAATGTACAACACGAAATTGCGGCGATAGATGTTTGGAACCGCGCCAGCCAGAGCTATGATACATATTTGCCAGAGTTACCCTTTCTAGGGGATGTACAAGTGCGGATAGGACATCCATATAGAGTTTCATTATTGGATGAATAAGCCTTTTAGTGGGTTGTGACAAAAATAGGATAGACTGTAACCCCTGTTGTTGCATCCTGATACGTCACTTCAAGCTGCGCCCGCTGCTCATCTGTCATGCTATCTATAAATGACACGAGCCATGCTTCGGACACGTACAATTGCTGGGCATACTCGGCCGCCTGTACCAATGCTTCCTGATATTTTTGTCGATTGATAAAACTCTTGACCTCAATTGGGTAGGTTTGGGTGTGGTGGATGACAATATCAATTTTGCCGTTGCCTGTTGGGAATTCAGGCAGAACAGTGGCGTCATCTTCCAGAAATTGAATAAGATACATATAGAGGCTAAAGTGATAGACAGCCTCATAAATGTGTTCGTCGGTTTTGCGACGAGGCGCATTTTTCAGGAGCCAGCCTCGATTTTTTTGCAGATAGGCTTCAAAAAGCCGAACCATGTGTGTAATATCGAGATGGGTTGATGAGATTGTGTTGCTTAAATCCGTAAAGGGATCATAGAGGCGCTTTAAGCCTGAAAAGAGATCATGGGCGAAGTAATTAAAGAGCCGCTTCTGCACAAAAGGGCAAGGGAATTTTAGATAGCGTCGATACCGCCCCATTTTGTCTGGGATGATTTCGCGGCTCACCACACCATTCATATAGAGATAGTTTGTATCGGGATCATCATAACGAAAAGGAAGTTTTGCACCACCTTGAAACATTTCCAGAATGATGGGTTTATACTGTTCCTCTTTGGCTTTAGAGATAATGTTTAAAATATTATTATTAGGCTGCTCATCCACGGCATCAGCGTAGGCATAAGCAAAGTCATCCATTGTGATTTCAGCGTCATGGCGATTATGCACCTCTGTCAGCAACTCGCCCATCCAACAGGTCAATCCTGGTTGCCCTTGCATTTCATAGTAAATTTGGGCTACAACACTAGGTGCGATTCTTTGTCCGCTTTCATCTTGATAACTTGCAAAAATCTGCTCAACTTCTTCTTGGCTCAAATTGGGGATATGAACACTGCGTTGCACGTTAAAAGGAGAGCCTTTGACATTCTCGATACCTAGTACACTGCGTACACCAATTAACGCCAACCCATGTAATAGGTTGTGCTTTTCATCGCTAGGAGTGTCAGTATCGCTACCGCGGGCCAGATACATATCACGGAACTCATTGGCAAAGCGATTGATAAAGTTGTCCTGCAAGGCATCAAATTCATCAATGATCAAAATGACAGGCTTGGAAAAATATTGCGAGGTAAATAGCGTATGAATTTGTGTCCACGTTTCAATAACAGGAAAATCACGTTTGAACCAAATCTGCAATCTATGGGCAAAAACTTCTAGGGCAAGTTTTTCGTCTGTGACAGTTTTGGCCGACTGTAGACTGATGAAACCAACCTCAAAATCACCCTGTGCCCGCACCCGTTTCATCACTTCAAGCATAACCCAACTTTTGCCCGTCTGGCGTGGAGCCCAAACGGTGATGTAATGACCACCTTCGTCAGGTTCTTCACCAACAACCTGCAAATAGGCTCTATCAATTAGTTCTTTGCGCGGTGCGTGGTAGTGATATTTAGGACTTACTGGTCCATATGAATGAAATCTACGCATAATACCCTCCTGTTTGCTCGTAGATTTTCATTATACTACACAAATGAGCATTTCATCAATAAAAAGGGAACATTTTATCTATATTCACGGTACAGCCCACACCCGTACAGTCCCGTCATCGCCGCCAGACAGAAGCCGTTTTCCATCCGGCGACCAGCTCACGCTCCAGACATCATCACCATGCCCATCCAACATGATACTGGATTGTATCGGTGATTCACTAGCTGCTCCCTCGATAAATTTCGCAACATCCCAGACACGAATCGTGTTGTCCCACGACCCCGTGGCGAATTTGCTGCCATCGGGGGACCAGCGAACGCTCATCACCCAATCGCTGTGTTCGGTTGCCATTGGATAGAATCTCTGCGTAGCAACTTCCCATAGCCCCACTGAGCCATCATCAGACCCACAGGCGATGTAGCGACCATCAGGCGACCAGTTCATGCTGAGAATCGACTTGGACTGGCTGTTGATTTGTCCTTCAATCGTATAGAGCTTTTGCCCAGACATAGGGTCCCAGATATTCATTGTGTTATCTGCCGACCCAGAAGAAAGTTGGCTACCATCGGGCGACCAACTGACATCCATGACGGCGCCTGTATGCCCCGCCAACGTGTATATGGACTCTCCTGTGGCCGCATTCCAGATGCGTAGCGTGTTATCCATTGCGCCAGAGGCCAGCCGTTGTCCGCCTGGCGACCACTGCAACGTCCAAATGCGTGATGTGTGTCCCTGAAGTTGGTGACGCAGTTTCCCCGATGTGAGGTCCCAAATGTGGATCATCTTATCATCCGCCCCAGTCGCAAGTTGGCGACCATCGGGCGACCATGCCAGCGCCAGGACAGATGAGGTATGGCCCTCTAACGTTGTGAGCAACCGTCCTGTCGTTGCTTCCCAGATACGAACGTTATTGTCAATCGAACCTGTTGCAAATCTTGTTCCTTCGGGAGACCAGCCAACACTCATAATCGCAGAGGAATGTTCACGGGTATGCACTAAGTTTCCATTGACGGCATCCCATATCCGAATTTTATTGTCTGATGCATGGGTGGCAATGTGCTTGCTGTGGGTCAAAGGGTCGCTATCTGCACCAGAACCCCAACTCAGACTGCCAACAGCAACAGGATGTTCTAGGGTAAGCAGTGCTTGATCTGATGATAAATCCCAAATTTTGACGTTATGACCACGCGCACTCGAGGCAAACATCTGCCCATCATAGGACCATTTCACATCTGTAACCGCCCATGTATGCCCTTCAAATGTCTGGCGTAATTGCCCCCAAGAGCTTTCCCAAACATGAACGGTGCTATCGGCTGATCCCGTGAGCAAATTGACACCATCTGGCGACCAATCGACACTCGTCACACTGGCTGAATGCGCAATGGTATGCAGCAATTCGCCTGTCAACGCATCCCATATACGCATCTGTTTATCGACGGATGCCGTCGCAATCTGCATATCATCGGTAGACCAACTGATACTGGTAATATCTGCCGGATGCACCAACGTATGGTACAACGAGCCTGTGATCGAATCCCAAATCCGTACGGTCATATCGGCAGACCCGGTTGCAATCTGGATGCCATCAGACGCCCAACCAATGCTATTGACGGGTGATGTATGACCCACTAAAACATTTTGTAGCTCTTTAGAAACAGCGTCCCAAATCCAGACAATATTCTCATTGCTGTCCGGATTCCCACTGCCAGCAGCAATGTACCGACCATCAGGGGACCAGCTTATGCTCTCGATGGATGATGGGTGCGAGAGAAGACGACCATTCTCTTGAAAGTCCGCGCGATAGAGCCACACCCCCAGTGTGCTGGCCGCAGCAATGACATCACCAGCAGGCGACCCCATCGGTGCATAGGCCACTTGGTGAACACTGCCTCGCCCCAAACGCATCAACTCATGTTCTGACAATGCCACATAGTTGGTGACATTGTGTGTGAGTGTCGCGGCATGATTGGAGATAGTTGTTGGCACATTTGTGATGTTATTTTCCTGGTTTCCCTGTGATGGGCTATCCGAATGTTCGCTGCTAGATGTTGTGGTGATGACTGGCTGATCGATAGCTTGCTTGGCATCATTTTGGCTTACACTAACACCATCGCCTTCTGTGGTAACGCTACCAACAGCGGTATCGCCATCAGAGGCATTATCCGTGTGTACATCCTCATTTGGTGCTTCAGGGGGGAGGGCAGACGACTCTAAGGCAGGTTCGTCCGTCGAGATAGCGGCTCCAGTCGCAAGATTTGTAAGCGGGACCGTGGCTGTTGCTAGTTCAACAGAACCTCTTGATGCGGCAAAGGGTAGTCTAACAAAGTCTGGGTAAAAGAACCGCAACCCATAGGTTGCTATCACCCAAAAGAAGATGATTAGAAAAAAATATAGCGCGATGAATCGATGTTTTTTTAACATAATGTCTCAGTGTAGTAGTGCAATGATATGATGTGATATTGTCCAGAAACAATACTCCAACCTTAACACTATAACGGTAACAGTCGGTACATGAGTTCCCGTGTTTTTCAAATTGCTCATCGCTCAACAATCGGCAAATAAACTTGCAGACTATTCTGCACCAGCCCAGGAGGCACACGAATCACCTGCGGCGCACCACTCGATACACCATCAATATTACTGGGAATGAGGTCTGCGCCCTCGCGTAGTTCAAATTCAAAAGAGAGAACAACGTTTGATAGTTCAGCAATCATCACAATCTCAGCCGTATAGTGACCCCAATCTGCATCAGTCGTATCCAAAATCAGCCATAAATACCCATTGTCATCTACTTGCACCTGTTCCTCTAGGACACGGTTGTTGATAAAAATAGTTACATAGGTTTCCGGTGGTAAGGTGCTTGCCTCGATGGGAAAAAAGGTCCCTGGCCTGCCAACAGTATGTTCAACAGTCAACATGGGCAGTGTGATGCTAACTGGCTCGCTTGGCTCACCCCATTGCTCACGATGCTCTCCTTCAATCGCTGGAATATACGCTCGAATGATAAAGTAGTAGGTCTGTCCGGGAACCAACGCATCCACCAAATGCTCCTGAACCGTGCGTGATAGTGTGACCTGCTCCGGTCCATAGGGGCCGTTGGGGTGCATGGCATACTGAATCGCAAAATGTCCCACCCCTGTTTGCGTCGGCATTGTATCCCATTGAACCTGGACTGATGTATTGGCTTGAGAGATGATGTTTGGCAATACCGTCACACCGACCGGACTTATCAGTTGATCGACGGGCCATGTATCCCCAAATCGTGCAAGAAGCACATCTGGCACACGCTGTAACTGATTGAAGGTAACATCCAAGGTGTTGAGGTCTGGCAAATCCCCCAATTCTGCGGGCAACGCTGTCAACAAATTGGCTTTCAAATCAAGACGTATCAACTTTTGTAGCTGACCCAACTCTGGTGGAATGGCGGTTAGCTGATTATTGTGGACATCTAATGCCTGCAATGTCGATAACTGGCCGATTTCCGGTGGAATCGTTTCAAGAACGCCATTGCCCGCGTAGAGCCATTCTAGTTTTGAGAGTGCAAAGACTTCCTGTGGCAATACTCGCCATAGATTGCCACTTATATCCAGTGTTGTAATTTGGTCTAAGTCTGCAAATGATGGGGGGAGTGTATCGAGTTGATTGCCGCTCATGTCTAACCCAACTAGGTTTGCTAATTGTCCCATTTGTTCGGGAACAGTGCTTAACTGATTATTTTTCAAATCCAAGCGTGTTAAGTTGGTCAACTCAGCCAAGCTATCGGGTAGAGTATCTAGGTCATTCCCACCAAGTTGCAGCGTCGTTAGCGCACGCAATCGTCCCAAAGAGGTTGGAAGATGGGTCAAACGATTATTGCGAAGTCCCAGCCAGTGGAGTTCTTGAAGTTGGTCTATTTCATCAGGCAAGCTGGTAATCTCATTGTTCCCTAACTCCAGTGTTGTGAGTTTGGTTAGCTCCCCCAATGCTGGCGGCAACGCCCCTACTAAATTATGTCCATCCAACTCGATGCTGATGACACGCTGGTTGAGACACGTCACGCCGCGCCAGCGGCATGGATCATCTGATTGTAACCAGTTGATATCTGGGTGTAATCCCCCAGGATAAACTGTCCCTGTTAGCTCTGCCTGCTCCACCCAAAGCGTTTCCGCCCCAAAATTTTCAATGGGTGGCGTCTGCCAATATAGCCCATTGGTACTCTCATAGAGCGCGACAAGAGTCTCGCATTCAGAGATCGCCAATGTGTCTATTTGAGTGCAGTCAAAATTGCTTTCAAGAACGGTGTCATAAACAACACCCGTATGAACGATGCCATTGCCAGCGGTCCTACTACCAGGGTTCCTACTATCAGCAGACCCGTTACCAGCAGACCCGTTACCAGCAGCCCTGTTGCTGTCTATACGATTATTGGTTTGGTTGCTTGTCTCAGCAGATTGTGCATGGATATTTTTGGATGTCAATAAAGTCATGCTCAAAAATAAAGCCAAAAGCACAATACACATTCCAACACGGATACCTGCACGGATAGTGATGTTTCTATCCATAAAAATAGCATTGTGGATGGTCTTGATTGTTCTGCGACAGGTCAACGCGGTCACGGCTCGAATAATGGCTCGAATGATGGTTGGGATGATGGCTGAAATGATATTTATCGCCGTGTTGATAGACGGACTTGTCGCAAAAATATTCGCATTGTTATGTGCGGCATTGTTTTTGGTAGCGTTGTGAGCGTTTGTGTGCGCGGCAGTGTTGCGAATGGATATGAATGTATCTGTGTGTATGTGTGAATGACGGTTGCTGAGAATCGCTCTGCCAAGAAAGTATTCAATACCCTTTCTTTGTTGTTTGATTCCCATAATTCATTCCTTATCAGGGGTAAATTAAATCAGGTTTACTTTTGCTTTTTGGTTAATATAGACTGTATTAATAATTAGATTGGTTGTAATGCATAATATTCGTCTATGATACGATTTATTCTACTTGAGCTTCATTGTATAATCTACCCTATGCCGTAGTCTATTGCATACCCATAGATAGACGAGCTTGCTACGAGTCATATACTAAATCGTATTCATATCGACTAGGACGTTACATCATCATAATTGCTGTTGCCATTTATTTGTCGAGTCGCAGTATCTCTTCGGTAGGGGGCATCAAGCGAGTTGTAGTATTGTATGATCCACACATTGCCGAACAGCCCGCGATTTATATGCCGCTCCAATAATATCGTGATTATTTTCGGCATATGGTACATACCAGTCCATTCTTGGATTGTAGTTTAAATTACAGTGATTGTAGCTCTATTTGCTAGAATGATACGTGTTGTATCAAAAGAATCTGCTAGAAAACTAATTTACCTAGAGAACCAAATTGAGCGATAAGAAAGGAATATGCAATGAAGAAATATACGGTGCTATTTTTTGTCAACATTTTTCTATTGACCTTCTTTGCGGCCTGTGGTAGTAACCTGCCATCACTGACACTCGAATTACCATCAACAATTTTACAGCAAAAATTAGAGGAGAAGTTTCCTGTCTCTGTCCAGGAACAGGATGCCTCTGTACCACTGGACATTATGCTGTCGAACCCAGCAGTCATCCTTGAAGAAGGCCGCGACAAGATTGGGTTTCGTGTCGCTGTGGATATCACGATGCCGGATACGACGCCCGTAGATGCAGGGAATCTGCCGGCACCACCAGCCCCTCCTGGAGGAAAAGCACCACCGTTGCCCAAACCGCCAAATACAACATCCGAACAACAAACGGAGTCTCTAACGATCAACGGTTCTGTCACCATGTTTGCCGCGCTACGCTATGATGCTACTCAAAAAGCAATCTATATCATGGACCCAGAGGTGACAGAGTTGGACTTTGCGGTGCTACCTGAGCCATTGGTCGAGCCTGCAAGCAAGGCAATGGAACAGGTTTTGGCGGAAAAGTTTGCGACAGAAGCGATTTATTTGCCACAGGATGAAGCCTTGGTCAACGCTGCAACGGCTGTGTTGAAATCAGTCAATGTAGAAAATGGTCGCCTGTTGTTAGAATTTGGTTTATAAGACGCTACCTTGCAGTGTTATCACCAACCGCCGTGATCCACCCCGATTGCGGTGTTCACACAGATAGATCCCCTGCCATGTGCCTAAGTTGAATCGTCCGTTTGTAATCGGCACAGTCACGCTGCTGGAGAGCAACACAGCCTTGAGATGAGCAGGCATATCATCGGGGCCTTCATAGGTGTGCGTATAATAGGGCGCATTTTCTGGCGCAATCCTGTTAAAAAACGACTCCATATCGACACGCACTTCGGGGTCGGCATTTTCGTTGATTGCCAAGGACGCCGATGTGTGTTGAATAAAGATATGCGCCAGCCCCACCTCAAAGCGTCGAATCTCAGGGACTTTTTCGAGAATAGTTCGTGTGATTAGATGAAAGCCACGTGGTTTGGGTGGCAGTTGAATGGTTTGTTGATGCCAGTTTGTCATGGTTTTGAATCGGTGTGTAGGGGTTATGAGGTGGTGTGGTGGAAAATGACCGATTTTTGCAAAAATCGGTCATTTTCTA
>JBCCFC010000067.1:0-20360 GCA_039029935.1 Chloroflexota bacterium | reverse complement strand
CAGATTTTTTTCCCCGCACCATGCGGTTGGCTGACGTTCTGCCCCGCCTTCATCAACGCATCCACAGGCATCAAACACAGCGGCTCACCGGGCTTTGTACTCACCTGAA
This sequence comes from Chloroflexota bacterium, assembly GCA_039029935.1. Taxonomy (GTDB): domain Bacteria; phylum Chloroflexota; class Anaerolineae; order Caldilineales; family Caldilineaceae. Next base: position 20,251 of record JBCCFC010000067.1, on the reverse strand, counting down.
ATCCCGCTGGCAATTCAATCTCAGCCCCCTCCATCGCAATATATGCACCGCCTTTGCTGCTGGCATAGACCGTCTCCGTTGTCGAGCGCACATCCACCGACACATCAACCATCAACGACGCCTGCTGCAACAAAATCGCGGAAGTTGGCGATGTGATGCGAAATATATCGTGGTAGCGTAACTGGTCGTCAACGGTATGCAGTGTACGCCCTTGGTCCGTATACAACTCGATCTGTGTCCGCTCACCACCCTTGGTCAACATGTGGATGAAGATCGTTGCATTGGGCGACATCATCGTTTTTTGTCCATGCCCATACTCAATCAACACATCCGCCGAACCACTTTCAATCTGCGTACCCGCCTGCACCTTTCGCATCGCCCCTTGCTCCACATGTTCGCCAGCAATGCGGGCAATGCCATTTCTCACATGGACTGTTGCTGTTGCACTAGCACTTGCAGTACTAGATGTCACAGGGAAGACGGGGGCTGGGCGTAGTGCATCTTGAGGCCACAAGAATTCCAGAAAGGAGGGGGAATCCTCAGCACGGGGTTCAATGACGGGTGGCTGCTCGACCAGTAAATCCGGTGGGAAGGGCGGCGTGATGTACTCAGAGATGGTCCATCCCGACAAAATGATCAGTAGGGGAATGCCCGCCAATTGTGAAATCGGTAGAAGGTTCTGCCTGGCCCACTGAACCGTCAACAGGATGGCAGGCATCTCGTCCTGTTCCTGTGGCGTCCTTGGTGGAAAGAGCGTCACCTTGGGTGTAAAGCGGGGGGATAGTTCACTTGCCAGCACCCACAAAAAGACAGCGATGGCAGGAAAGGCCGCATAAACAATCGCTGCAAGAATCAGCCATGTGGGTAAGATGCCCGTGATGGCGGTGTCAACACGCGGCGGTTGCCAATAAAGGGCGAACCCAATCAGCGTGATAAGGTGGGCGATTTGGTCCAGCACAAATCCGGTGGTCTGGCTTTTGAGCGGGAAGTTGATTTTGACCCAATCTATACCAAAATGGATCACACTGAGCAATAATATTAGCGGCCACGCCTCGACCCAATTGCTGACCAGCAGCAGGGTGACAACAATATGGATACCTGTATGTAACGCAATCCCCACCCAGCTTTGGGTTTTGAAGCGATAAATCCAGTTGGTTTGCAGCAAAAAGTCGCCAAGGAGATGACCCAATAGCAAAATTAAAAATAGATTCATTTTGTTTACCTTGTTATAGCATGTCAGGCGGTCAGCATGTCAGGCTGACTGGCTGACTGGCTGACTGACTGGCTGACCATCTGACATGCTTATCGAGAAGAGAATATCGTCATTTCGTTTTTGTGATTCGTCTATCTCATATGACACAAGAATTTAGTGATGGATACTAGCTGTGGTGCGATTTTGGACATATTTGTGCAGACACTTTTCCTAATGCGATGGCGGGTAGGAGTTTTCCGCTTACATTGCAAACTCCTATCAGATATGGTACATTTCTAGGTGTAAGCCGCCTTGGGTTAAAACCGCAGGGCTAGTTAAAGGTGCCCCCTAAACGGGGCTGTTGTACACGGGCAAAAGACCATTCATTTGCCGAAGATCAAAAAATATTAGGAAATAAAACCATGACAGAACAGCAGACAACATTTAAACATGTCGATTATCTTTGGGATGATGAGTATGCGGCCACGCTTGACCCAGTTGAGCGGCTGGTCTATCGTTCAAATATATTGGGGCAAGATCAGCGTATTACCAACACGGGTGGTGGCAATACATCGTCCAAGCTGATGGACACGGACCCGCTGACGGATGAGCCTGTACAGGTGATGTGGGTCAAAGGCTCTGGTGGTGATTTACGCACCTCCAACCGCGCCAACTTTGCCTCGCTCTATCAGGACAAACTGATTGCGCTACGTGATATTTACAACAACACAGAGGTCAAAGGCGTGAAGACGCAAATTGAAGATGATATGGTTGCCATGTACCCGCACACCATCTTCAATCTCAATCCACGTGCCTGTTCGATTGACACACCGCTGCATTCCTTTGTTCCCTTCAACCATGTAGACCACACCCACCCCAACGCGGCCATCTCTGTTGCTGCGGCCAAAAACTCTGCCGAACTGACCAACGCAATCTATGGCGAAGAGGTCGGCTGGATTCCTTGGCAACGGCCTGGCTTTGACTTGGGCGTGGTGATGCAACGCTGCTGTGAGCAGGACGCTGAACTCAAGGGGTTGATTATGGGCCAGCATGGGCTGATCAACTGGTCGGATGATGATAAAACTTGTTATGATCTGAGTATTGAGTTGATTGAAAAGGCAGCGCAGTATATTGAGGACCACGACAAGGGCGAAATGACCTTTGGCGGGACAAAATATCAGTCACTCTCTGAGGAGGACCGCAATGCACTGCTGGTGGAATTGCTGCCCAAACTGCGGGGGATGGTCTCGCAGCAAAACAAATTTATCGGCACAGTACAGGCCGATGAAACCATCCTACGCTTTGTTAACAGTGTAGATGCACCACGCTTGGCCGAGCTTGGCACCTCCTGCCCCGATCACTTTCTGCGCACCAAGATCAAGCCGCTCTATGTCGATTGGAATCCACAGACAGAGGACCTCGACGCACTCTACAGCAAGCTGGAGGCAGGGCTGACACAATATCGCGTCGATTACGCCGCCTACTACGAAGCGTGTAGACATCCAGACTCACCTGCCATGCGTGACCCCAACCCAACCGTCATCCTGATTCCGGGCGTGGGCATGATTGCATGGGGCAAAAACAAGAGCGAGTCCCGTGTCACGGCTGAGTTCTACAATTGTGCGGTCGAAGTCATGCGCGGCTCCGAGGCTATCAGCGAGTACATTGCGTTGCCTGCACAAGAAGCCTTTGACATTGAATATTGGGCGTTGGAAGAGGCCAAGTTGCGTCGGATGCCACCAGAGAAAGCGTTGGCGCGTAACGTCGTCGTCGTGGTCGGTGCAGGTAGCGGTATCGGCAAAGCGGTTGCCCATCGCGTGGCACAGGAAGGCGCACATGTCGTCTGTGCGGACCTAAGCGTGGAAGCGGCACAGGCCACCGCCACTGAACTGACCGATATTTACGGTGTGGGCATCGGCGTCTCCGGCACAGGCATCTCCAACTGTGGTCCTGCCATCGGGCTTGGGGTCAACGTCACCGACCGCGCTAGCATCCGTGCCATGTTTGAGCAAGTGCTGCTAGCCTATGGTGGCATCGACAACGTTATGGTTACTGCTGCCGTCTTTGTCACACCCGACACAACAGGTCGCATTCCTGATGACGGCTGGGGCTTGACCTACAATGTCAATGTCACAGGCAGTTACTTGGTTGCCGACGAAGCCCACCGCATTTGGGAAGCACAGGGGTTGCGTGGTAGTTTGGTCCTGACCACCAGTGCCAACGCCGTTGTCGCCAAGAAAGGCTCGCTTGCCTATGACACCAGCAAAACCGCCACCAGCCACTTGGTGCGCGAACTGGCGATTGAACTGTCACCCACCGTACGTGTCAACGGCCTCGCCCCCGCCACCGTCGTTGATGGCAGTGCCATGTTCCCACGTGATCGGGTGATTAGTTCGCTGACGAAGTATGACATTGCCTTTAGTGAGGATGAGGACACCGAGGCATTGCGCGATAAGCTGGCGCATTTCTATGCACAGCGTACCCTGACCAAATCACCGATTCGAGTGACGGATCAGGCGGAGGCTGCGTACTTACTGATCAGCGATAAGTTGAGCAAGACGACGGGGCAGATCATTACTGTTGATGGTGGTTTGCATGAGGCGTTTTTGAGATAGTTTTTACCGCAGAAAGTGCAGAGGCTGAAATCCGTTCCCAACCCAAGTCCGTTGTAGCATGCTTACGGCTAATGAGGAAGGACCGTTGCTCTCCTTGTGCTTTGTATGAGTAGAGAACAACAGCTAAGAAGATGATATGAACACAAATGGCAACATATAAGACCCACATGTTGCCATTTGTACAGAATTCACTATTAAACCTGACATGGTAATGGTAGGGAGAATTATGCAGAAACCAATTCTTACGTTTCTCACAGATCATTATGCCATCCCACCTATCCAGCAGATCGCCCCAATCGATGCTGGCTACCTCACGCAGAATTTTGCGTTATACACAGCCGACAGTGGTACCCCGGCTTACTTTCTCAAGCAGTATCGCTACACCAAGGCCGAGCCTGTGATAGCGGCACATGCGGCCAAACATTTCTTTGCCAGCGCAGGTGTGCCTGTCATACTGCCCATTGTCAGCAACTCTGGCGAGACCTTTCTGTTCTTGGAGGGGCATTTCTACAGCCTATTTCCCTACATCCAAGGTCGCCATCTCCAACGAGGACGATTTTCACGCAAAGCACTGATTTCGACCGCGCAGATGATGGCGCATATCCATCGCACTGGCAACGGTGTCACCTTACCACATGTCCGAATCAGCAAGCCACAGAAAAGTTATCAGGCATTTGTCGACACAGCCGAGCAGATTCTAGCGCGTATTCCGCAAACGGGGCAGACTCCTTTTGACCAGCTTGCCCAAGAAACCATTCTCCTCAAATTGGATTTGGCAAAAGCGCATCGCACGGCCATTGAAACCATCAACCTGCCCAGCGACCACCTGTTGCATGGTGATTATCACGACCTCAATCTCTTTTTTGATGCCCATGATCAGGTCAGCCATGTCTTTGATTGGGAGAAGACCAAGGTCGGCTCGCGCAGTCTACAGCTAATCCGCGCCATTAAGTTTATCTGTTTTGGCAATCCAGATAACTTCGTGGCCGTGCATTCGGACGAAAACTTTGCCAGAGCCAGAATCTATCTACAAGCCTATCATGAAGCCTATCCCATCACACATGCAGAAATCGCTCAGGCCATTACCGCACGCTATCTCCAAAACATGGTCTCGTTGTGGATTGAAGATGAGCACTATTTGCAGAATAATGGCAGGACTGATGTTTTTCTGGAAGCGGCGTATGCCTCGATTCGCTATTCGATGGCGTATCGTGATGAGTATATTGAGCGGCTTTGTATTGGCATTGTCAAATAGCCTGTAATGGGGGGTGGACACGCGCGGATGAACGCGGCATTATTTAGGAGAACAGCAGAGACGGCATCAAGGCGATCAGCGACGGTGATTCGGGCATAACGTGTACTATGAACCGAATAATCTTTCCCTGCATATCCCACACAGCCTAAAAGAAATCTGTCCCTGCAACCCATGCTGTCTGCGCTGGAAATAGCGTTGCCACTGTTTGATGCATGTATGGGTTCTCAATACGATTTTCGCGCTGAGACAGAAACCAACTGATGGGCCGAAAACCAAAGCTGAGTTGTACCAAATCTTGCCGCGTCAACGTAATTGCAGGCTCTCTGTCCAACTCGCTAGCAATTGATTCGATTTCAAAACCTTCCTCTTCAAAACGCCACAAAAATTTACGGTCATCAATTGCCACACACAACCCCCCCATCCACACAGGGTTCGCTGCCAGCCAACGTCCAGTCCACAACGGCAACATAGCATCAAGAAACAGATCAAGGTCGCCCATCCGCGCCATCCAGTCCGCACTAAAATGATGCTGATAGTGCGAGTCAAAGGGGATGTTGGCCTGCATGTGATAGAACATGGGGCTATGCGGTGGAATGTGCCACGTGATGGTGGACTGTGGTTTCTTTTCTACATTTTCCGGTTTCGCCTCTTTTTCAGAGACTTCGCGCTCGTATTCACGCAATAAAGCAGCCAGCGCAGGCCATCCTTCTGCTGCCGTTTCTTTGTGCCAAAAGTCAGATGGTGAACTTGAACGCGCCATATAGCCGATGGGAAAGCCGTTCGACAGTGCCAATATATACTCGCTTTCTTCGGGTTTATCATCCTCAACCAACATATACCGTTGCATTTCCAGTGAGCGGTCAAACACACTGGGATATGTCTCAAAATGGCGTTGATAGAGTGCCAGCAAGACAGATGCATCGGCTTTGGTGGCGGGTCGCAGCTCAATCTCGTCACCAATCGCACCCAATGCGTGAATATCGCTGCGTTTAACCTTGATGTCGGGATAATCGATCATGGTGACATAGCCAAAGCGATGATAATAATTGGCAACGCCTGTTAAATAGAGCAATGGATAGCCGTGTGTCTCAGCAAAGGACACTGCATCCCACATCAGTGCGCTGCCGACGCCCTGTTTGCGTTGTTGCGCATCCACTGCGACCGCACCGATACAGGCGGTACGCAGCCGCGCTGACTGGATGCACAACTGGCGGTCGTGCATGACATATCCACCCAGCACGGCTCCTGTTTCATTGTCTATCGCGCCACGAATATTTTCCGTAGGCAGATCAGGCGAGTTCTGAAAATCAGTTAGCCATGACTGAATTTCCCCGTCCATGTCCTTCACATTGTTGCTAAAAGCGGCGATCCCAATACGGATAAAGCCGATTTGCTCTTCTTCGGTTGTAAGCGCACGAATTGTGTAGTTTTTATTTTGCATAATTTATTGCTCACTCCTTTTAAGGTGTTCTCAAGTTTGAAAATTCGTTAAAAACCTTACTTCGTTTTATAATGCGATCCATCCTAACGACTCAAATTGTTAGGAACCTTACTTTACTGACGTAAATACAACTTGCCGACTGCATCTTTACCATGCATCGTCAGCAAATTGACACAAAAATAGAGTAAATTAATCTCTGTCGCGGGAACACGCCTAAATCATCTGTCGTTAGGCATATGTTTGAGTATTTCTTTCTATGGCATACGCTATTTGACGTATGACACAACTAGATTAAAATGATGCCAGAGATGCTATGGTTGTTTAACAACCAAGCCCTCACTCTGGAATCCTACTATATTTACGCTATTGACCAATCAAAAGTCATCTCCAACGCCATTAGGTTCATAAGCGTTGTTTTTTTGTCAAATCACCAATTCCTTTCATGCGTGGAATTGCAGATTACCAATAGACATCTTGCAGGAGGAGTCGATGCTACCATCATTAAGATACGATGATCAACAGTTAAATGCTGATCACAAAGCCAATTGCGATGTAATTTTCTGCGAACACGAGGGTGTTCATCATCCGCAACAAGCAGCGCAGATTCTACAGTGTAAAAAGATTGCTATTCAACTATGCATACTTGTAAGTTTAATTATTCTTACTTTTGTAAGCTCACCATCCATTGCCCATGCCGAGGGTGTGCTGACCTTAAACAAAGAGGGCGTCAATATCCCAAACCCGATTGATGTCGGTACAACGGTCGAGTTTCGTATCACGTGGAGTTGTTCTAGTTTAACGGCGGATTGTGGCTCTGTCACCATCAGCGACACCCTACCATCCACATTAGAGTACCTCAGCCATGCGACCCCCAGCGGCTACACCAGCGACTACAACGACACAACCAACACCATCACTTGGCACAACGACGCCTTTAATGATGGGGATTCTGCCGAAGCCTTGGTGACAGCACGAGTGGCCTATGACGCCCCCGCCGATACACCGATCTCCAACACGGCGACAGGCAGCATCAGTGACCCGGCTGGTGGCACAGACCCGATTACGCTCTCCACCCCAGTGGAGACAACCACGCAAGCACCAACAAACCAGTGGAGCGTTCACAAGCGCATTGTGCTACCCGCCAACGGCCAACCAGCGGTGGGTGAAGACGTTGTGTATCAGGTGCAGCTTTGTGCCAACAGTGCCATCGGCAATGTTAGTCTCTTTGAAGCACAGTTGATTGACACATTCCCCTCTGGCGCAACGGTCATCAGTCACAGCGGTGGCACAGTCGCTGGTGATACGGTCACGTGGAATTTGGGCGATTTACAGATTGCCGATGTTGGCGGTGGCTGTGTTTCCCGAAGGATTGTGCTGCAATACCCAGATGCATCCTTTAGCATTGGTGACTCTGTGACCAATGCCTTAATCGGTCGTCATCGTAACGGCGAAATCGGTACGGGGGTTAACCACGAACTCTTCCCTGCCTTCACCGAGGCCACCATTGCCAAAAGTGGTGCTGCGTGGCCTGTGGGACCGACAGCCCAGGCTGAATATCGACTGTCGATGGACACCAGTAATAGCAACACACCTATCAATAACTTGATTCTTCAGGATGATCTACCTGCGGACATGCAGTTGGTCTTTGTGCAAGCGGGTCGTTGGCTGACCAATACAGTCAAGGCCGATATTGAGTATTCCACAGACAATGGCACAAACTGGACATTGTTACGCACGGTGAATGGTAGCCAACGCCCAACCTTTCATGTGTTCAAAAACAACCCAGACTTCCCCGACAACGTAACCAACATTCGCTGGGTCTTTTTTGACGACACCAGTGGCACACGTGTCAACCAGGTGCAGGGTGGCTTCCGTCTCAGTACACAACCCATCATCCGTATGATTCCACGGGGGGATGGTGCGGGCAATTTTAGCGATGCAACGACGCAGAACTGTGCACAAACCATCTATGATAATTTTGACGGCTCAACGGGCAATCAAAACACCTGTCGAGAAACCACGCTATCCGAATCGCCAGTCGCCGTTTACGATTTTAACAAAAGCCGCAGTCCCGGTGGAAACCGTCGCCCTGGTGACGAGCTACAGTTCACACTGCGATCAACCCTACGACGTGAATCCTCTGCACCGATGGTCAACCCCACCGTTGTGGACCTACTGCCACCAGAGATGGAACTGATCACGTGGGATGAAGTGCGCTTTGTCAATATTCCAGACGACAATCGTGTTATGCCCAACTTGGAAATCATCCCCAACTTTACAGCCGAGGGGCATACATTACTGCGTTGGACATGGGCATCCACCATCCCCACAAATTCGATCCAGTTTGATGGTAGCCCAGGTGTTGCCAATCCTTGGACAGTAGCACCTGCTGTCTCTGGCACAGGCTATCGAGATGCCTATGCTGAGATCAGATATACAGCGCGTATTGTAGCCGGAACGACACCGGGCCGCTACACCAATGTTGCCAATCTATTCACCGAAAATTCAACACCCAATTGCCAAGACGACTTATCAACCGATACACAGGACCTTGATGGGGATGGTGATACTACTGAACAAATTTGTGGCAACGATCTTCGCATCCGTGTCCTCGAATCGGCGGTGATGTTTAGCGAAAAGTGGATCGACGGCTATCCCGGCTTAGACCACATTGACCCCGATAACCCCACCGTCGTCCCCAACTTGCTCTGTCCAGATGATGGCGAAGGCTTCACACGCTATCCCTGTGTGGCACGCGGTCTGCCTGCGGGTGACTTTACCTACAAGCTGCGGCTGACCAACTATGGCAATGTGCCGCTGACTGACTATGTTGTCTATGATGTCATGCCATATATCAACGATACTGGTGTTTCACAAACTTTAGGTAATCTTGGGCGTGGCTCACAGTGGACACCTGCACTCAAAGGCCCCATGATTCCTGATGATGCCTATACGGCTGGGGTCGGTGCGGTTGTGGCCTATTCACGCTCCAACAACCCCTGCCGCCCAGAGATGTCACGCAATAGCGACGAGAGTGGTTGGCAAAACACCTGTGATGACGATTGGACCACAGATACAACAGGTTGGGGTGAGTTGGAATGGGCGGCTGTCCGCGCCTTCCGCATCAATGTGCCGTTCACCACGCCGGATACATGGCAACCCAGAGAAGAGTTGGTCTTCCGTTTCCAGATGATTATTCCGGCTGGATCACCACCGTCAACCGATACTTATCAGTCAATTGCCTGGAACACCATTGCCCATCGTGCCACCAATGCCACCAGTGGGGGACGGTTGAATACCGCCGAGCCACGAAAAGTCGGTATCATCATGCCCGTTGTGGACCAATATCCGGCATTGCCCGACCGAGGTGACTTGCCCAATGTCTATGGCACAAAGATTGTCAACTCGCTGGGTATCACCGGAGCCACCCACATCATCACCGATGATCTCTTCTTTGGCACACGTGTCGATGGTGAGGCCGATGGTATCCCAACAATAGGGGCCGATGGTGATGATACCAGCAACGCACTGGATAGCGGAAATGTCGTCAACGATGAGGATGGCATCACCTTTGTCACGCCCTTTGTCGAGGGGCAAATTGCGACAATTGAGTTGAATGCGCATGTCGATGCCGCTGTCAATGGCACAGGCTCTGCCTTCTATGGTGTATGGATCGACTTTGATGGCGACGGCACATTTAACGGCGAAAGCGAATTCCATACAGGTACACTCAGCGACGGCACAACTACCTTGACTGTCTCCGTGCCATCGGCGATTACAGATACGGTTTACAGCCGCTTCCGCATCGCCGCCGACCAAGATGAAGTCGGTCAGCAGGACGATTTTGTCGGGGTAGCAGCAACGGGTGAAGTGGAAGATTATGTCCACATGAACTTGGGCAACCGTGTGTGGCTGGACAATAGCGGAGACAGCAATACAGGTACAGCCAGCAATGGCGTGCAGGATGGTGATGAAGCAGGTATTGACAGTGTAATTGTGCAACTGTTAGATGGCAGTGGGAATGCGATTCTTGTCAACGGCCAACCGCTGACCACAACCACTACCAACGGCGGCTTTTATCACTTTAAGGGGTTAGCTCCCAACGATTATCGAGTCCGTGTTGTCTCTGGCAACTTTACCTCGGGTGGTGTTCTTGAACGCTACGTCAGCACGAGCGACACAGCCAATGCCAGCAACCCCAACAGCGATGTCGATGGCGATGACAACGGCGTCGGTACAGCCACCGATACCGTGACCAGCGGTATCGTCACCCTCAGCCCTAACAGTGAACCGGACACCGCTGTGGACACCAACGACGCCAACGGCAACCTCACCATAGACTTTGGCTTTGTGTTGCAAGATTGGGGTGACTTGCCCGATGGCTACGATACAACGTCTCTGAACAACGGTGCGGTGCATACGATTGTGCCTGGCGTCTATCTGGGTGCAGGTGTGGATGCTGAAACATCAGGCCAACCGCATGAAGACGCTGTGGGTGATGATGATGCCAATAGCAATTTGCCAGCCACCATCACCGACGATGAGGATGGCGTAGCCTGGACACCGCTCATTCCGGGTGAAACCGCGACCATCACGGTGACAGCCTCGACCGCAGGCTTCCTCCATGCGTGGATTGATTGGGATGACGATGGCAGCTTTGATAGCAATGCCTTTGGCGATGACGAGCAACTGGCCGATAACATGGCCGTGAGTGCGGGTGTCAACAGCTTCAACGTGGCTGTGCCACCAGAGAGCAATGTGGGTAATTACGCCTACACACGTTTCCGCTTTACCACGGTCGATGAGTCTGCACTGCCAGGTGGCAACTTGACCGCAAACGGTGCAACCTCCGTTGGTGAAGTCGAGGATTACAAAATCCCTCTGATTGAATATGACTATGGTGATTTGCCCAGCAATTACCCAACCACCAATGCCAACAACGCCGCCTATCATGTTGTGCTTGATGGCAGCGATGTCTTCTTGGGTGCAACCGTTGACACCGAGACAGACGGCGTCCCCTCTGCCGATGCAATGGGTGACGACAGCAACGAGGCCACCGATGATGAGGATGGTGTCGAGTTCCTGACGGGGCTTCATGCTGGACAAACGGCGCAGATTCAAGTAACTGCCAACGCCCCCGGCTACCTGAGCATGTTCATCGACTTTGATGGCGATGGCATACTCGATGTAGTCACGTTGGACAGTGCAACCAGCAACGATGGGACGCCGCCAGCTGCAGGCACACTCGGTGATGTTCACCTCGATGCAGCGGGTGTCTATGTGCTGACCATTGATGTGCCTGCCAACCTCTCACCCACGACAGATGGCATCACACCTGTGCGTGTACGCTTTACACAAAATGCGGGTGAAGGGGGTAACGCACCTGATGGGTTAGCCGACAGCGGTGAGATTGAGGATTATGTCCTCATGAGCTTGGGCAATTTGGTCTGGCTGGATAATGGTGCGGGCAATGGTCCTGATACAAATACCGCGAATAACGGCATCGTTGACGGCACAGAAGCTGGCATTGCCAACGTAACTGTGCAGCTTTATCCAACGGGCGCAGACCCACTCTCAACAACCGCACTGGCAACCACGACAACCGATAGCAATGGCAATTACCTCTTTGCAGGCTTGCCACCAAGCGATTACTTTGTACATATCCCTGCTAATGAGTTTGCCGAGGGCAATACGCTCAATGGCTTCTTCTCCAGCGGTGTAACGGTTAGCACCCCTGATGCAAACAGCACTGACAACGATGACAACGGCATTGACCCCCCAGCGTTGGCCGACTACTTGACCGACGGTGTCAGTAGTGGTGTGGTCACGCTGGCACTGAGCGATGAGCCGAATACCGCCGATGATGGGGATGGCGCAAATGGCAACCGCACAGTCGATTTTGGCTTTATTCAATATGACAAGGGTGACTTGCCTGATAGCTACGCAACACACACGCTCACCAATAACGGTCCCCGTCATGTTATTTTGGATGGCTTCTTCCTTGGTTCACAGGTCGATGCCGAGGCAGATGGACAGCCGTCTGTGGGTGCAGATGGCGACGACACAGGTGATGGCAATGATGATGAAGATGGTGTCACCTTTACGGGTCCTGTTGCAGGCTTCCCACCATTTGTTGTGGGGCAGCCCGCAACGCTCACGGTTGAATCATCCACAGCAGGTGTCCTCAATGCCTTTATCGACTGGGACAACAATGGCTCGCTCGATAACGTGACATTGAATAGCGGCAATGCCGTCAATCCAGGCGGTACGCTCAGTGACTATGCACTGGTGGCGGGCACAAACACGATTGTGATTGATGTGCCAACCACCGTTGTCCAACAGGGCGTTACAGGTACTGTCTACAGCCGTTTCCGGCTCACCCTGAATGCGGGTGAGGCAACAACACCAACTGGCGTTGCGCCCAGTGGTGAAGTGGAAGATTATGTCGTTGAGACAGTTGAGCTCTTTAGCTTGGGTAATCGTGTTTGGCATGACCTTGATGCCGATGGCTTAATCAGTGGCGCAACCATTACCGATACCGAACCCGGTTTGGATGGCGTCACCGTCAACCTGCTTGATGTCAATGACAACGTGCTGGACACAACCACCACTAGCGATGGCGGCTACTATCGCTTTGACCATCTGCTGGCGGGTGACTACCGCGTGGAGATTGCGGCCAGCAACTTTATGACGGGCAACGTGCTGCATAACATGGTCAGCAGCCCACCCACCGAGGCGGACCCTGATAGCGATGTGGATAGCAATGACAATGGCTTGGAAAGCACAACGCCTATCACATCACCAGTCACTGTAGGCATCCGCAGTGAATTGGTCACGTTGAGCAGTGCCAATGGTGGTGAGCCAACCGCCGAGGTAGACCTCACCAGCAGCGACCCCGGCCAAGCAATTAATGACGACTACTCGAACCTGACCGTTGACTTTGGCCTCTACGAGCCTGTCAGCGTCGGCAATCGCGTTTGGCATGATCTCAACCGCAACGGTCGGCAAGACCCCAATGAGCCAGGTGTTGAAAATGTGCGGGTGACGCTCTATGACACAGCCACGCAATCACCTGTACTTGATGAGGCAGGCAATGTGCTGTCATTGGTCACAGATGCGACCGGCTACTACCTCTTTGAGGGGCTGCTGCCAGGCCAGTATTATGTCGTGGTTGATTTCAATACCTTCCCCAGCACAGAGTGGCAGGTGACACTCCGCAACACCGCAACCGTCAGCCACACCCTTGACTCAGATGCGCGTCCGAATGATGGGCATACAGGCAACACGGCTGTCCTGATTTCAGGACAAGAGGACCTCACGCTGGACACAGGGTTGTGGGTTCCCGTGCGTGTTGGTAGCATCGTCTGGTTTGATCACAACAAAAATGGTCTGCGCGACAATGACGAGGAAGGAGTCCCCAATGTCTTTGTGACACTGCATAACGAAACCTCTGGTTCAGATTCACCGCTTGCAGGCATGTTCACCTATAGTAGCGGCGAATATCTATTTGACAACCTGCCACCAGATAATTACTTTGTGATTTTCCATCTGTGGTCATTGCCCGAAGGATTGCTGCCCACGCTGCGACAGGTCGGTGATGATATCTCCATCGACAGCGATGCCGATTCCATCACCGGACAGACGCCGCCCACAGGGTTCTTGCCGTCCAACACCGAGATGTTGACCCTAGATGCGGGACTCTCATCGCTGGTGACGGTGGGTGATTTGGTTTGGTTTGATGACAACCATAACGGTGTGCAGGACGAAAACGAGGCGGGTGTCCCAGGCGTACAGGTCAAGCTCTTCACGGCATTGGGTGAAGATTTAGACCGCAGCACGACCACCGATGCTGATGGGCATTATCTCTTTACGGGCTTGCGTCCAGGGGATTACTTTGTCCAATTTGTGCCAGACACCATCCCCGATGGCTATCGTCTCTCGCCGCGTAACCAAGGTGGCGATGATGAACAGGACTCGGATGCACAGCCACGTTTTGATGTCCCGATTCCTGACCCGGACAAGATTGGGGCAACACCTGCTACGGGCATTCTCTTTGCCAACGAGTCTGATTTAACGCTGGACATGGGTCTGTGGACAACCGTCCGTGTGGGCAATCGCGTTTGGTTTGATAACAACGCCAACGGGATTCAGGATGACGAAACAGATGAGCCAGGTGTCGAGGGCGTCACAGTGACACTCTTCAATGCCGATGGCACACCAGCCCATGACGCCAACCGTCAGCCCGTAGAGCCACAAATCACGGATGCCAATGGCAACTATCTCTTTGATACTTTAGAGCCTGGCGACTACTATGTTGAGTTCAAGCTGGACTCTGTGCCAACAGGTTATATCGCCACGCAGCCCGAAAATGTCCTCTTTGGGCTTGCGCCTGGGGTTGTGGCTGAGGAGATTGACAGCGACGCTGACCGTGAGACGGGCGTGACACCCAGCACTGGGTTTATCGCTTCTCGTAGCGAAGATTTCAAACTTGACTTTGGCATCATTGCCCCTGTCAGTGTAGGCAACCGCGTTTGGTTTGATAACAACGCCAATGGACTACAAGATGACGGTGAGGCAGGCGTCCCTGATGTTCAGGTGAGCATCTTCAAGCTCAGTGGCGAACCCGCCGTTGACATTGAGGCCAACGCCGTTGTCTCACAGACAACCAACGCCGACGGCAACTATCTCTTTGAGAATCTGCCACCCGATGCCTACTATGTCGAGTTCAATCTGAATACCCTGCCTGTCGGCTACCGCGTGACCCATGCCAATGAGGGCAATGTCGATGCAGATACAGGTATTGACTCTGCTGTCGATTCCGACGCCGACCCATCCAATGGGCGGACACACAGCACACCACTGATTCCATCGTTTGAGGCTGACCTCAAACTAGATATGGGGCTGGTTCAGCTGCAAGAAGTGCGTGTGGGCGACCGTGTGTGGTACGACAATAATGGCAATGGTGTGCAGGACCCAGATGAGGGCGGAGCTGAGGGGGTAACGGTTCATCTCTTCTTGGCCGACGGCTCGCCTGCGCTCGACCGCAACGGTACTGTTGTCGCAGCACAAACAACAGATAGCAATGGTAACTATCTATTCGCAAATCTGTTGCCGGGTGACTATCTGGCTGAGTTCGATCTGGACACATTGCCCGCAGGCTATCAGGCCATCAATCCGGATCGGGTAGACCCGATACAAGGGCCAGACGATTCGATTGACAGCGATGCCGACCCTGGCACAGGGCGCACGTCAACCACAGGGGCGTTGGCCGAGGGGCAGGAGAACCTGACGTTAGACTTGGGTCTTGAACGCCTTGCGGGTATCCGCGTTGGCAACTTGGTCTGGTTTGACAACAATGGCAATGGGTTACAGGAAAGCACGGAGCCGGGTGTCGCGGGTGTCGTCGTTTCGCTCTTCAACGCTGATGGTACACCTGCAAATAACCTGACGGGCATCCCGCTGCCACCACAGACGACGGATGAAAACGGTCGCTATCTATTTACCGATCTGCCCGCAGGCAGCTACTATGTGACCTTTGATCTGGCAACGCTGCCTGATGGCTATAGCCTGACCCTGCCCAATCAGGGCAACGACGACCATGAGGATAGCGATGTTGAACCGCCCAGCGATGGCTCGACAACGGGTCAATCTGGCCTGACTCAATCGCTTGTGGCCGGACAACAGGACTTGTCACTGGACATGGGTATTGTTGCGCCTGTACAGGTGGGCGATACGGTCTGGTTTGACAATAATGGCAATGGATTCCAAGATGACGGCACTGACGGCAACACAGCAGGTGTGGGCGTTGCAGGTGTGACAGTACGTCTCTTTACGCTGGATGGCTCGCCTGCCGTTGACATGAATGGGAATGCTGTAGATGCTCAGGTGACAGACGCCAATGGCAACTATCTCTTTACCAATCTGCGACCCAGCAACTATCACGTTGTCTTTGACTTGGCGACAATTCCGGCTGGCTATGATGTCACCATACCTAATGCCATTGACCCTGTAGTGGGCTTTGTGCAGGAAACAGACTCCGACGCCAACCCATCCACAGGTCGCTCTGAAAATACAGGGCCACTGCAATCCAATGAGCAGGACTTGACGTTGGATATGGGGCTTGTGCAACTAGCGGATGTACGTGTGGGTGATCGGGTCTGGATTGACAGCAATATCAACGGGCTACAGGACGATGATGAACCCGGCTTGGCAGGTGTCACAGCTAACTTGGTCGTAGTTGCTGGCGGTGTGGATACACCAGCGGTTGACCTCAACGGCAATGCTGTTGCTGCGCAGGTCACGGATGAAAATGGCAACTACCTCTTTACAGGGTTGCCATCGGGCGACTATGCCGTCCTCTTTGACTTGAGTAGCCTGCCCGCTGGCTATCAATTGACGGCGCAGAATGCGGGTGATGACACGCTTGATTCGGATGCTGCATCAGATACAGGCCGAACAAGCAATACAGGTCCCCTATCGCAAGGCACAACGCTACAAGACCTGACGCTTGACATGGGCGTCTACCAGCTCGCCAGCGTGGGTGGCAAGGTTTGGGTGGATGCTGAGGCTGATGGGCTGCAAGACCCATTTGCACCAGAGACAACCTTGTCCAGTGTAACGGTCAGTTTGCTGGATGGCAGCGGTGCGCCTGTACTCGATGACAGCGGCAATCCAGTCATCGCAGTCACCGATGCGAACGGCAACTATCTCTTTGAGAACTTGTTGCCAGGCGGTTACATGGTTGAATTCACGTTGCCCGATGGCTACACGTTAAGCGGCAACAATGTAGGCAACGACGATTCACTCGACAGCGATGTCGATGCAGCCACCAACCGCACGTCTGTTATCACGCTGGCATCAGGCGATGCATCGCTGACGTGGGATGTGGGTCTCTATCAACCAGCCACCTTGGGTGATCGCATCTGGGATGATCTGGATGCTGATGGTCTGCAAGAGGATGGCGAGCCAGGACTCATTGGCATTGTCGTGACCATCTATGATGAAACAGGTACACCAATCATGGACGCTAGCGGCCAGCCCCTCAGCGACACGACCGACGCCAACGGTAACTATCTCTTCACGGACTTGATGCCAGGTGATTACATCATTCGCTGTGTGCCACCATCGGGGTATGTCACAACCTTGGCGAATCAAGACCCAGAGGGCACCCCTAACGATGCTGTTGATTCGGACGCTGATCCCACCACATGCCAAACACCTGTCATCGAGTTGACGATGGGTGAGAATGATCTGGACTGGGACGCAGGGTTCTATATGACAACCGGGCTGGGTGATTTTGTCTGGCACGATGTCAACGCTGACGGTGTGCAGGATAACGGAGAAAACGGCATTGCCAATGTTGTGGTGTCACTGCTCGATGTCAGCGGCAACGTGATTACACACACCACCACCGATGAGACGGGCTTCTATGCCTTTGTCGATTTGGCACCAGGTGACTATGCCGTTGCCTTCACAACACCAGCAGGCTATGCGATGAGTCCGCCGGGGGTGGGCAGCAATGGGGCAGCCGACTCGGATGCCGACCCATCAACGGGACAGACGGGCTATGTTACACTGGTCAACGGCGAGAGTAATCTGCATGTAGATGCGGGGTTCTATCGCCCAGCCAGTTTGGGTGATGTGGTTTGGTATGATGCCAATGAAAATGGTGTGCAGAACGCCGACGAAACAGGTGCGCCTGGTGCGCCCAATGCCATCGGTGTGCCTGGAGTCACGGTGACGCTCTTCGATGTTGACAACAATCAGTTGGATACGACAGTGACCGATGGACAAGGGTTCTATCTGTTTGATGGCCTTGTGCCGGGCAGTTACTATGTCCAGTTTACCCTGCCCAACGACTATGCTGTGAGTCCAGCCAATGCAGGCATCGACGATCTCTTTGATTCGGATGCGGACCTAGTGACACTAGCATCGCACACAACTACACTGTCATCAGGTCAACACGACCCCACACTGGATATGGGCATCTATCTGCCGTCCCAGGACCCAGCAGCACTGGGAGATCGGGTCTGGTTAGACAGCAACCAAGATGGTCTTCAGGATGAAGGCGAGCCAGGTGTTCAGGGGGTCATGGTCACGCTCTATGAAGTGGCGGGGCAGGGCAACACGCTGATTGCCACGACACAGACCGATCTCAATGGTATTTACCAATTTGCAGGTCTAGTCGCTGGTGACTATGTGGTCGAATTCGCGTTGCCCACTGAGTACCGCTTTAGCCCACAGGATGTGGGTGAGAGTAATCTGATTGACAGTGATGTCAATCCAGATACAGGCCGCACGGAAGCCATCACCTTGGCTCAAGGGGAAAGTGATCAACGCTGGGATGCTGGTATCTACACAGAAATCGAAACTGCTACCATTTGTGACTTTGTGTGGTTTGATGCCAACCAGAATGGTCTGCGCGACCCCGGTGAGGATGGGGTTCCAGGTGTCGCAGTCGAGCTGTATGATACCAATGATGTGGTGGTGGCGACCATACAGACCGATGAGCAGGGTGATTACTGTTTCACCGGATTGATTCCGGGCGAGTACTATGTCACCTATGTGCTGCCAGAAAAGTTTGTGGTGACGAAAGAGGATGCGGGTGATGCGCCTGAACCGACCGATGGGCAACCGGATCAAGGCACGGATGTCACGGTTGGTGATGGAGTTGGTATCGACACAGACATCAACACAGACATCAACACAGACAGCGATGTTGACGCTGAAACCGCCACAAGCGAACCCATCCAAGTGGAGGGGGGCGAGGAAGAGGTCAATGGCATCAGCGTTGGTGTCCATCTGGGTGTAGACCTGACCACGCAGCAACCGATTCAACCTGCGACATTGGGCAATCGTGTGTGGGAAGACAGCGACCGTAACGGCATCCAAGACTTTGGCGAGTTGGGTGTCGAAGGCGTGGTCGTCAAGCTCTATGGCGAAGACGGTGCGCTCATTGCCACCACAGTCACTGATCTCAGCGGCAGCTACCTCTTCCCCAACCTGACCGCAGGTGACTACTACATCGAGTTTGTGCCGCCAGAGGGCTTGGTCCTCACCAGCATCTTTGTAGATGCCAGCGGTGACGGCAGCGGTATCGACAATGACAGCAATGCCAACCCCGATACGGGGCGCACCTCACCGGTCACCATCATCACGGGTGCAACCGACCTCACTGTGGATGCAGGTGTTGCCGAGCCGATTGACCCCACTGCCTTGCCTGTGACGGATGAGCCTGTGCGTGGGCGTACGGGTGCGCAGCCACAGAGTAAGCTGTTCTTGCCTGTTGTGATGAAATAGGAAGAATTGAGCATGTAAAAAAGGGGTGAGAGATAACAAATTTAGTTGTTATCACTCACCCCTTTTTGATGTTGCGGCCAAGAACGTATCGGTAGCGGAGGCTGGTGTTATCTAAATCGACCCGACAGGCAGTTGAGAACGCCCGCCACCCCAATTTCTAATTATTTTATTGGGTTTACTTATTAGCATAGAAAGCTGATTATCATCGTTTATAGCCTATCCCAAACGTATCCTATTTTGGGTTAGGGCCATATTGATTTGTGCCACCATCCCCTTCTCGGACATTCAGAATCAGCAACCATATCCACCCAATAATCGGTAAGAGTATCAGAAGAAGCATCCAGCCACTTTTCCCGACATCGTGCAGTCGTCTCACGTTCACAGCCAAACTTGGTATAAATACGGCTAACGAATACAAACTACCCAGAAAACCAGTATACTCAACCGTT
>JBCCFC010000066.1:0-20399 GCA_039029935.1 Chloroflexota bacterium | reverse complement strand
GGGGGTACACCTGGTTCCATATCGAACCCAGCAGTTAAGTCCACTAGCATCGATGGTAGTATGTGGTTTCTGCATGCGAGAGTAGATCATTGCCAACTTCACTCTTTTTTTTTATTGGAATGATTTATGGTCGCAGGATTGGGTATTTGTTCCTGTAGAACTTTAATTTAGATGACTTAAGGCCAAATGTATCAGCTAGGATAGCTTGATATGTTTGGCCTTTTTTGATCCCGGGTTTTGAGCGGCCATCTCACTCACCTGAACTCAATCCAGCAGAGCAAGTTATTGAGTATTTATAAGGCTGGATTGAGCGTGTTTTGCATTTGTCCGTACAAGCTGATTGACTTCCATCGCCAACGGTGCTAAAATCGCCACATGGGTACATACATTTGAACCAGTCAAGCAAAGTAGATCAATATATTCTATCTTTGTCCGTAGAAATCAAGTCATGCAGAGATAGCTGTACGACAAAACGAAATCAGGGGCAATAGACCTATGATAAAACAACGTGTCATTCTTATTGGGCTTGATGGTGCCAATCCAGACCTCATTCGTCATTATGTCAGTCAAGGCGTCATGCCCAACTTCAAGCGTCTTATGGAACGAGGCGTTTTTGGTGAATACCTCTCGGCTGTGCCACCGAACACCACTGTGAACTGGACGACGATTGCCACAGGCGCACATCCCGGCACACATGGCATCACCGATTTTTGGCCGCACTTTCCGGGCACACCGTTGGATCAAGTTGATGATGCGTTTAACTCGGCGTTGGTGCGCGCCGAACAGATTTGGAAGACAGCAGTGCTAAATGGAAAAAAGGCGATGGTGCAGAACTATCCCGTCAGTTGGCCTTGGGACGCTGAGGACGGCATTTTCATTGGCGCAGAGGGGACACCCTACTCTGGTTCTGTCTTTGAACTGAAGCCATCGAGCGGGTATGTTAGTGCAGCGGCACAAGCCGGGGCGACACGGGCGGATGTGATTGCGTTTACGGGTACTGATACGGAACGGACAGGCACGTTGACATTAATACCCACTGCTGGCAAGTCGCAATCATCAGTAAGCTATACGGTGAAGGTCACAAAATCAAGAAGCAGTGTCTTTGACTCTGTAGGCTTTTATGACAGCCAAGACAACATGGTTTCGTGGTTGTGTCAAGGCTCATGGTCGGATTGGATTGCCGCCGAATTTACCATTGACGGCCAGCCGCGTATTGGTCGTTTCCGCTTCTACATCACTGAATGTTCTGACGATGGCGAGCGCATCAAAATCTATGTCTCACAGATTTTTCCAGAGGATAACTTTACAGTCCCTGCTGATCTCAGTGATGAGCTTGTGTCCGAGATTGGACCGCACCTCTCCTATTGTGGCTCTGGGCCTTGGCGACGGGGTTGGCATCCCATCAATGCTTGGTTTGACGAGATGCGTTATAAAGGACACTGGATGGCAAACGCTGGTGTGTATGCTATCAACAAATATGACACAGACCTTTACTACAGCCATTTTCATATGTTTGACCACATCTATCATTACATCTGGGGTTTCCAAGACCCAGCCACCGATTGGTACGATGAGTCCGTGGCCGATTTCTACGAGAGTTGGATCAAAGAGGGACATATTATCGCTGACGAAGTGCTGGGCATCTATCTTGAAGGACTAGATGATGGCAACACTCATTTTGTGCTGGTCTCGGATCATGGGCTGATTCCGCATATCAAATCGGTCTCCATCAACAACCTGCTGGCGGCGAATGCTCTGATTACCTACTCGGCTGGTGAGGATGGTCGTCCCCTTGTTGATTGGTCGCAGACGTTGGCCTATAAGCCTGGCGATGCGGCGCATATCTATATCAACTGCATTGGGCGTGATCCCGATGGCATTGTGTCATCGGAAGAGTATGAGGTCGTTCAGGAACGAATTATCAAAGTGCTGCTCGATTTTGTCGATGATGAAAATGGCAAACACCCTGTCGCGGTTGCGCTGAAGAAGAAGGATGCCGTGCAATATGGTCTATTTGGCGAGATGGTTGGTGATGTCATTGTCATGATGAATGCTGAGTATACAGCGCAGATGGATGCACCGCTTTCGCTTGATGGACGCATTTTGGTTAAGATGGGACCACAGGAAGAGGGTGACAGCCTTTCACATGATGCCACCTTCCACGCTGTTCATGGCTACACGTTGCCCACCAGCAAATTGGGGCGTGGTGGCTCTGAAGCAGGCATGTTGATGTTTGTTGGTCCCAAAATCAAGGCTGGGGTCGATCTGGATGTGCCTGTCCCTGCGGTTAATGTTGCGCCAACTGTGGCGCATCTAGCAGGAATACCTGCCCCTGCACAGTGTGATGGGCAGGTATTGTTTAATATTTTAGAGGGATAATGTAGACCATGAGGCTTGCGATTCGGGTTCGCAAATGAAACGATTACAAAACAGATTTGCTATCGTCACAGGGGCAGGACGCGGTATCGGTCGTGCGATTGCCGAGGGCTTTGCCGCAGAGGGTGCGCTGGTGGCGGTCAACGATATTCGGGCCGAGGCGGCGCAGGAAACAGCCGATGCACTCGGCGGCATTGCTGTGCCAGGTGATGTCACTGATGAAGCACAGGTCCAGCAGATGGTAGCGGACACAGTTTTTTGCCGAGAACGAAGCGGGGGAAGAAGAACTCATTGGTTGGGCAGGGGCGGTGGCACATGAACTGGAGGTCGGTGGGATTACACCTGGGGGTGATGTTTACTTGGCACAGGGGCGTTTCACCGAGCGGCTATTTGTCTGTTTCGTGAGTTCATCTGCCCCGGTTGTGCCACGTTGCTCGAAGTAGAGGCTGCACTACTAGGCTACCCGATTACCTTTGATTTCTTGCCCGATTTAGAGACGTTTTATCTCGAATAGTTGGGGAAATAGTGATTAGTGATTAGTGAAAAATGAAAAGTGAAGAATGATGAATTAACTGGCAACAGCGAGCGCTAATCACTAATCACTAATCACTCTAAAGCAAGTCAGCAACGGCTTCGCGTTCTTCCATAAGCTCTGCTCCTGTGGCGGCAAGCATCTGTTTGTCAAAGTCCATCATGCTTAAGCCTTCGACAACGCTGTATTCGCCATCTTTTACAGTGACAGGATAGCCAAAGATAACACCTTCAGGTGCGTCATACAGCCCAACACTGGGTACAGCCATGCTTGTCCATTCGCCCTCTGCTGTGCCACCATACCATGTCTGCACGTTGTTGATGATAGCGTTGGCCGCACTGGCCGCGCTGCTCTGTCCGCGTGCATTGATGATGGCTGAACCGCGTTTTTGTACGGTTGGAATAAAGGTCTCTTTGATCCATGCATCATCATTGATGACCGATGTCGCAGGCTGATCCCCAATCATGGCATGATAAGCATCTGGATATTGAGTGGAACTATGATTGCCCCAGATCGTTACTTTACTAACCTCTGAAACAGGTCGGCCTGCTTTTTGGGCCAACTGGGTCATGGCGCGATTGTGGTCCAGCCGTGTCATCGCCGCAATGTGGTTGGACGGAATATCTGGTGCATTGGACATTGTAATCAATGCATTGGTGTTGGCTGGGTTGCCCACAACCAAAATGCGGACATCAGAGGCGGCATTGTCGTTGAGTGCCTTGCCCTGTCCAGAGAAGATGGCTGCGTTGGCAGAAAGTACATCTTTGCGCTCCATACCTTTGCCGCGTGGACGTGCGCCCACCAGCAATGCCCAGTTTACATCCTTGAACCCAGTGTTAGGGTCGTCGGTCAACACCATGTCGCTCAATAGCGGGAACGCACAATCGTCTAGCTCCATCGCAACGCCTGACAATGCGTTCATGGCTGGTGGAATTTCAATTAACTGTAGAATGACGGGCTGGTCTGGCCCAAAGAGATCGCCATTGGCAATCCGAAATGCCAATGCATAGCCGATATTGCCGGCTGCGCCTGTGACTGCAACACGTATAGGTGATGCCATAAGTATGCTCCTTTGATTTCATTTGTTTTATACAATGCGATTTCTATGAATCAACAATATTAAGTTAGTTTTATGAATTGACTGGCTATTATAAAAGAGTCAGCCCTGAATGATTTTACATCATAGAGATAAGTATACACTTTTAGCAATGCAGATACAATTTAAATAGTTACAATTTATTGTAGGAATACTAGCTGACAGAAAGCGATCAGACGGTTTTAATGGCCGTCATTGGTGTAAAATTGGTAGAAAATGATTTAAGTTACTCAAACCGTTTGGCAAATTACGTGAATTTCGTGTACTATTTATAGAGATGTTGAATACGAAAGGGTCAGCAATGTGCCGGACGCATACCTCCGGCCAAATCAGTGAAGATGATAGACAGGGATGGTAGACTGAAGATGCTCTCTAACTATGGTCGCCAACTTATGGCGATACCACTACGCTACATGGTCAGGCTGTTGCGCCCAACGGGTATCACCCCCAATGGGTTGACACTATTGGGTTTGGTGTTGACAATGGTCACTGCCATGTTTCTTGCCACTGGACGATTTGTTGGCGGTGGCATTATGCTTCTCATTGCGAGTCTCTTCGATATGTTGGATGGTGCATTGGCTCGCGAAACAAAACAGGCCAGCACATTTGGGGCATTCTTTGACAGTACGCTGGATCGCTATGCCGAGAGTGTCACCTTCCTTGCACTCGCCTATTATTATTTGACAGGTGGCGCGATTGGTATTAATGTAAGTGGTAATTTTACCATCAATACACCTGAAATATTTTCAATGCTGATTTTTTTGATTTTGGTTGGCTCGCTCATGGTGAGCTATACTAGAGCAAGAGCTGAGGCATTGAATGTCGAGTGTAAAGTTGGTTTATTACAACGCCCCGAACGGTTAGGATTGTTGATTTTTGGTCTTATGTTAAGTGGGGCTGTCCCGATTGTGTGGGCAGCAATCCTATGGGGAATGGCAATCCTGACAAACATCACCGCACTTCAACGGATTCATGAGGTGTATCAACAAACCCACACTGGTATATAAACATGCTCTCAAACAAATCCTGGTGCGTTGATATGTAAGCAACGGACAGGATGCCCGTGTTATGGGTAGAGGATCAGGAAGCTTTTGTTTCCTGTTGGATGGAATAAACAATCGGGATGGTTGACTATTGAATTGGCATGGCAATAGCTACAAATGCTGCAAATAAGTCAATTGTCACATGAATTTTGAAAAATTTTAAAATTCATCGTAATTATTTTTTGAATGTAACGTCATCGTAGGTAGAAGGCTTTTGCGCAACGGCAGCAATACAGATTCACATGCACACATGGGTGCATTAACTGAACATAGCGAAGAGCAGTTGTTGAATCGTGCGATTCATTATGACGAAGCTGCGCTTGGAGAGTTGTATAAACGGTATGAAGGTAAAATATATACGTATATTTACCGACGTACCAGCAACCAAGCGTTGGCCGAGGATTTGAAGGCTCAAGTATTCCTGAAGATGCTTGAAGCGATTCGCAACCGCAAAGCCTGGAATAGTTCATTTTCTGGCTGGATTTATCGTATCGCCCACAATTTGATTGTGGACTACTATCGGCGGCGCGACCGTCAGCAGCAGGTATCCATTGATGATACGTTTGAGCTGAAGGCGGATGGCGATAGTCCCGTCGAGGCAGCAGAGAAGAGTCTGGAAAGTGATCGATTGAAGGCTGCAATTCGGCGACTAACCGAAGAGCAGGCGGAAGTGATAAGTTTACGCTTCCTAGAAGGCTATAGTATAAATGAAGTAGCTACGATGATGAACAAGACCGAAGGGGCCATCAAGGCCCTGCAATACCGTGCCGTTGCTACGTTGCGTCAGCTACTGCAACACGAGCAATTACGCTAGCATGAACCGAAAAGACCAATTTTCTAAATCAACAACATCATATAATCAACCTCCCGAAGATCATCATAACGACCCTCTATTTGGCAGCACATTGCCAAACATGCCGATGGGTGACGATGATCATTTTGACTACTTTGCAGAGGCCATTGACCGCTTCATGGAAGGCGAGCCATTGGAGTCTGTTCTTGCGTCTGTACCTATTTCCATGCACGCTGAGTTGCAGGAGATGTTACCGATTGTTGAGATGACGGTGGACATTCAGGCTGAACCTGTGCCACCGATGTCGGCGGAACGACGGGAGGCGGATCTGGCAGAGTTCTTTGCTGAGGCAACACGATTGCGTACAGCTATCGAAGACTTTGAGCCAGATGTCGTCACCGTTCCAAACACAGCGACGGGTGATACACAACAGACACAACAGACAACGGGTCGTTTCTTTGATGACATAGCCCAACGGTTTCTCAACGGATTACAGTCAATTTTTGTTCCCCAAGGGGGTGGCATTCCACGTGCAGCCGCAGCCATAGCCGTGGTTGTACTCGCTGTGCTGTTCAGCAGTTTTGGGGTCTATAATGTTGCCGATGCATCCGAGCCAGGCGATTTGGCCTATCCGCTCAAACAGTGGATTTGGGAACAAGAATTGCGATTGACACCGCTTGATCAGCGAGACGAGGTGCTTAGTATACAACAGGCAGAGATGGCTGAGGACGTGATCAATGTCATTGACCGCAATGATGTTGTGATCCAGGAACAAGCAACGCTGGTATACTATGGCACAAGCAGCAGTGACCGTTATAAGATTGGGCCATTCCTTGTGGTGCCACGCTATCAGTCCGATGCCAACATAGACGAATATGCGCCTATGGACATTATTGGTGAGCTGGTTGAGGGTGCAAGCGTTGAACTGTTCTACCAAATTTTGCCTGGTCAAGGTGCAGGCGGTGGTGATAGTGCTCCCTTAGTGCAGGGGATTCAGCTAAGGGTGATTCCGCCACCTGTTGCGATTCCAACGCCAACCCCAACCACTATAGTCACGCTCTGTCAAAAATCACAGCCAGGCGGATGGGGGGTCTATCAGATTCGATCTGGGAACACACTGTCTCAATTGGCCGCATGGGGCGGTACAAGTGTGCTGCAACTAATGGATGTCAACTGCCTAGAGAGTGATGTCATTCTTGCAGGTGAAGACATTTATGTCCCTCTTGCAACCATCAATAATAGCAATAGTGCCGCCAGTACACCTGTGCCGACGGCTACGCAGCCACCAACGGCTGCACCGACGACCGCTCTGGTTGCGACACAGGCAGCAACTCTGGCAGCAACCCTGACAGCAGTGCCAACAGATGAGCCAACGGCTACGCCTGAGCATACGGCAACGAGTACCAGTATTCCTGTGACAACAACAGCACCGATTACAGCCACTGTTGTGACAGAGCCAGTTGTGACAGAGCCAGTCGATACGCCGGAAGCAACCAGTAGCCCAACCCCAACGGTCACTCGTGAACCAGTCTTTACAGTCGTTGTAACGGATACCAATC
Organism: Chloroflexota bacterium; assembly: GCA_039029935.1. GTDB lineage: Bacteria > Chloroflexota > Anaerolineae > Caldilineales > Caldilineaceae. The sequence continues at coordinate 13,000 of JBCCFC010000066.1, read as the reverse complement.
TGCCAGTGGGTGATACCCCAACCGTGGAGGTGACACCTGCACCGACTATAGAGGCAACGTCTGTGCCAACAGTAACGCCTGCACCAGTAGATACACCTGTATCAACGGCTGAACCTACGGTTGAGGCGACGACTGAGCCTACTGTTGAACCCGTTGTGACAGAGGAAGCTACACCAACTGACATTCCTGTTGATACACCTACCGAAACGCCCATTGTGGATGATGTTGCCACAGAGACACCTGACGAGACACCTCAAGATGGTTCTGAGGAAGCGACTGCGACACCAATGGTTGATGATGAGGTAGAGCCAACTGCAACTGCTGTGCAGGATACGGATGCGCCGGATACTGACACACCAGAGCCAATGGCGACACTAACAGCGGACGCAGGCAATGAGAGCCAGCCGACGGTTGAGCCAACACCGACCGTATTTGAGCCTGAGCCTGCCAAAGCATCTCCTGAACCGCCCCCACCACCGACGCCTGTGCCAGCAACGGCAACGCCTGTGGTCGGCGAGGCAACGGATACAGCAACGAGCGCATCTGTGGCAACACCGACACCCAAGGTCCAGCCGATTGGTGGTGGTAATGGTGGCAATGCAGAACAAGCACAGCCTGAGTCACCGTTGCCCGCAGGAAATTAGTAGCGATAGAGCAAAATCAACAGCACTCATAGAGATTCACAGTGATGTGGGTCTCTATTTTTTTGGAGAAGCAAATGCCCAGTAAAATAGATTGCCGATCTGTTGTATAATGAATCAGGCCAATTGATAACCAGTTGAACACAAAATGCAAAGGAGCAACGCATGTCTCAAGAACCAACCAGCAATCCATTGCTTGACATGCTGAAAGCCCTGCAAACACCCAATCAGGATGAATTACTCGACATTCTACGCGCCATCCATGCACCAGCACAGATGCTTATGCTGGTGGCACAAAACACCGCGGAGAAATTGGATGCCCTGTCTGAGTCGGGTGAGGCATATCTGGCTGAAAACGAAACCAGCGAGGATGCGGAGGTCATTCGTGAGCGGTTGGTTGATCTCCAGCGAATGCGTCAACACTCTCAGGATGAGATCGAGCATATGGCCGCACAACTGCTTGCTGTCGTTGATGAGGCCGCAGAAACCCTGAGCGATGCAGGTGAGATTGATGCGGTGGCCGATTTGCTCATCGCGTGGATTCAGACCTCGGATTGGGAGGCATCGCAGGCGTTTATCCACGAACATGCAAACACGCTGCTCACCGATGTTGGCGAGATGACATTGAATATGTTGCTGGAGGGGAATCAAGCGGATGAACGCGCGGCTGGACAACTTCGGCTACATCAGTACTTGCTCCAGCAATGTCGTGCCAACGGGATTGATGCCGCCTATACGCAGCTACGCAATGAATTCGATTAGTTCACCAAAATCCGCTCTGCTACGTACAATCTCAATCCCAACCGAACTGCCAAAACGGGCGGCCCTCGGTTTGTCAATCCGCACCTTGACCTTCTCGACCTCAAATTCACTCAAAACCAACCGCGCCACATCTGTCACCAGCTTTTCAATCAGCAAATCTTGGCTCTCTTCAACATGCTTTACAATCCGATTAGAGACAACGCTGTAATCAATCGAATAGGCCAACTCTTCGGTTTCTGCGGCTCTGCGGATATCGGTGTAGAGTTCGAGATTGATCACGATATCTTGCTTGTTGACACGCTCATCAGGGTCGATACCTAATATCCCGCGTACCAGCAAATTGCTGATGATAATCTTATCCATTGTTTGCTCCTCACAACTATCTTATTCAACAAATACCAACGGCACACCCATCTCCCAAGACGTTTGAATCAAGCGCACATCTTTTTCAGTGTTCCAAAAGCCAAACTCAACCTTACTGTCTGCCAATGCCACAGGAACGATGTAGCTATCGCTGTAGATTTTGCCGACGCGCCAGCTTGTGTTGGGGGTTACAGGCTCGTGATCCAGAATCAACTTATTGCCATCATGAAACGCATGATACCACAGGGTGTAATCATGATCGAGCGGTGATAACACCTCGAAATAGAGCGTCAATTGAAAGCTCTGCTCGTTCCGCTCCTCAACTGCATAGGCAAGGATATTGAGTTTGTGTGTCCCTACTTGATCCATCAAAATAAGGTCAGGCAACATCTGTACCGTGGGGTCTGCTTGAAAACGATCATTGATGGCATGTCGTGTCTGTTCAGCCAACGAGTCTGTTGCAGTCATATGCAAATCAAGCAATGCCTCTTTGGGCAATTGCGACAAGTCGGCTTGTGACAGCACTTGCGCACTTTCCATCGCTGTGGGTTGCTTGCCAGTCAATGTGACATGTGACCCAAAGGTTGTCTGCAACGCATATAACTGCGCCCATGCCTCCAAAGTGATAGATTCATTCTGGTCAAAACTCATATTGGACAGCGGATTTTGTGTGCGTACTGGCAACACAACATTGACCGTATCACCCTGACGCGTCTCAAAGTATGGCTCGGCAAAGAGCGTTACGGGGTAGGCAAAGGTACGTTGGCGTGTACGGTCAGGGAAGTTATCCTCGCTGTAGGAAAAGAGGTATTGACCATTCACCGATTTGAGCGTCACGTAGTCGATGGCGTCATAGCGATTGTTCATCAAGGCCATTGCAAAGAGGCTGGGTGAGTGTGTGGTTGCCAGCTTCTCTAAAAAGTCTACACGCTGATGAAAAAGCCCAGCCGGGTGGCTAAAATGCGCACTCCAAGGCAAAAACGTGTAGAGTGGGCGATAGGCAAACACGTCAATGTAGGCGGCATCGGTCCACAACACTTTGTCATGAGTTATGTTATTGGTCAAACCATCAAACGCATCAAGCAAGGATTGTGGTGGCTGTGCCTCCTGTGCACGGACAACATGCTTGTCGTCTTTGAGTGACCGTGCTGTATCGACCACAAAAAAGCACAGCAATCCTATGATTAAGACAGGGGCTGTCAACTGCGCACACCGTCTCAACAACAATAAGGCTTCACTACGCGGTCCATCCTTTGTTTTGCGTTGTGCATCCGGCCAAATCCTCATTTCTGGGAACCAGCATCCAGCAAAGCCCAGCAATGCGCCCACTAGCAGCAAATGTTCAATCAGTGGATAGGCGCGAAAGGAGAGCAAGGGTTGGTCGAGTAAAATGCCCATATACCCCAACAGCAGCCAAAGGTACGAGGCGATTAACAGATTGCGCAGTCCGCGACAGAGTGGATTCCATCTTGCCCCTACCCATAACGTGAGTAGGCCAAACATGGACACAAGTCCGGTCAACGAAAAGCTGACAAAGGGGAGAGGGAATTCTATTTTTCCTGATGTAAGCCAGCGATTTTGTAATGGCGTCCAACCGCCTGTGGTATACATGCTGTAGAGATAGGGGAGCCAGTAGTTTGCGCTAAAGAGTGCAGCACAGGTCAAGAGGGTGACAGCTTTCAATAGATGAAACCGCTGCGGAGTGCTGGGGTTGTTTTTTGTCACCCAACGGTCAATCTGGTTGACGACGAGACTTAGTGCGCCGATAAAAAACCAGTAGTAGTAGTTTTGAAAGAGTAGACCACCAATAACGCCACCTATGGCATACCATCCCACTCTATACCAACCGTTTGTGGGATGGCTTTGGCTGACATTTTCTACCCAATAGAGCCACCAAGGAACAAAGAGGACGGCACTAATCCACTCTGCTGGCTTGAACCAATTAGGGGCAAAGACAAGGACAAAGGTAATCAGCACAGCGGCTTTGTGGTTCACAAGATTGCGCCACAGCCCGGCCAAGAAAAAAGGCAACAACAGTGCTGTCACCAGTAACCCATATTTGAGCATTTCATAGGGTTCAATATCCATCAATGCAGCACCGCGCCCCAATAGTGCATAATAGAGAGGCGGGTAAAACGTGAGTAAATCACGATACATCACATCAACGTGGCTGCCATAGGTTGCCAACTTGGTCACATAGGCTGCATAAAACCGCTGATCACCACCCAGTCCACCAAAGGGATAGGATGTTTCTTTGAGAACAAGACTGAGGATGCCCAACAGAAAGAGGCTGAAGAGACTGAGGATGATTATCCCCCGCAGCCGTTCATTTATGCGAAGATATAATATCCCCAGTGAACCCCCAATGATGGCGATGGCGGCTAGCTCTATCCAGATATCCAGTGACGGTGATTGCATAATGGATGTGGGTGCAGCCATAATCGTTTGATGCAGTAGCCATCCACAGATGACTAGACTGAGTAGACTGAGCAAAAACCAAGACCAGTTGCGTAAGGTGTGAAATGTGATGCGCATTGGGTTATGGGCAGTGCCTCGCTCAGTTGGATGTGTCATTCGAGTGTTTCCGCAAAATCACATACACGGTATCCCCATCCTCCATCTCCTTTGCTCGCTCCAACAACACAATCTCGAAGTCTGTCCCTCGTAATGTTTCAAAGTCATCCTCGGTATAATAAGTAAACAACATGCCATGTATGTCTTGCACACCGTCACCATACCAGAAGGCGTGGCAGAGCAGTCCACCGTCGTTGAGCAGCGCATGTTGCTGTGCGAGTGAATCAATTAGCTCATCGCGCGTCAGGTGATGTAACACTTTATTGGAGTAGATGCAGTCAAACGTGCGGCCAGATGTGGCAAGCGCGTCTAATGCCGTCACATCAAGAACCAATAGGTCGGCCTCGGGATGGGTCTGACGATAACGATCTACAAATATCTGTGAACGGTCTGAACCCGTCACCTGATACTTTGTGAGCAAGATATCCATATCTTTGCCGGGTCCCATACCAAGCTCCAATACCGTTGATCCCTCTGGCAAATAGGGACCTAGTTTGTCAATCAATTCACGTCCATCATAGCCCTCGGCCATTTCAATATAGGCATCAACATTTTTGCTGTCATCGTAAAAATCCATGTTTGCTCCTTTTGATTATCCAACATGCATAACACAACCTCCGGGCGGTGCCGATTATATAGCCGAATCACCCGAACTATTTCTCGTTACCCCCGAAGGTTTCACCTCAAAGATATCTATGCGCTATGGTATCTGCGAATCTCGTCGTGGGTCGAGCATCTGATCCACATACATCCACAGCACACGGGCGTAGTGAAAGGTTGGCACAATCAGCAGCACAAGGGCAACGCCAATGCCGATGGCAATGGGTATAATTTGGTCTGTGAAGTAGCCATAGAGGGCGATGGGGATAAACAAAAAGCCGTTGAGGGCATAGCCAAAAAACATGGACACCAAGAAGTATCCATGTTCGCGCTCAAACACTGTGCCACAGACAGAACAGGTTGGGTACATTTTGAGAAAGGTCTCAAAAATTGGCCCTTGTCGGCAGGCGGGACAGCGTGATTGTATCAACGATTCAAAGAGTGGTGGACGAGCCATGATAGATAAAATTTTCCTGTTATATACGTTCCAGATTGTCTCAATTTGCGAATAGCCTGTGAACAACCTCGGCTTGTAAAAATTATTGTAAAAATTGGTACGTGGCTATTCTATCAAACTATCAACAGTCGCTCAATTTACGCACCATTTAATACATCCGCCAATGTCTTCAAACTGATATTCGCACCGCAGAGTACAATCACCACATTCTTCTCTGCAAATCGTTTAGGTGTCACCGCACACTCTTGGACAAACGCTGCAATCGCTACCGCTGCTGCGCCTTCAATGAGCATATGTTGTGTACCCATAAATTCACGTAAACTCTGTGCAATCTCCTCTTCGGTGACGGAGACATAGCGGTCCACCAGATCACGGCAGAGGGGGAAGGTGATTGATTCTGGCTCAACGCCGCCTGCCGTGCCATCGGAGAGTGTGGGTAATGAGGGCAAGTCGAGGATTTCACCCGCAGCGACAGATTCGGCCATAACCTGTGAGTTGACGGGTGAGCAGCCGATCACTTCGACGGATGGTTTGAGGGCTTTGAGTGCAGCGGCAACACCACCAATCAAGCCACCGCCACCAACAGCGAGATAGACCATATCGGTGTCAGGCAATTGCACCAATAGCTCTGGACCAATCGTCCCCTGCCCAGCGACTACCTCAGCGTCGTTATATGGGGAGATGAAGGTCATGCCGTTGGCCTTGGCCTGTGCGCGCGCCTCTAGTTCAGTGTCTAGGCCATCAGTGCCAAAGAGACGAACCTCTGCACCAAGCCTTCGAATGGCCGCAATTTTGGTTTCGGATGCCGTTTCGGGAACATAGACAATGCCCTTGACACCAACTTTCTGCATGGCAAAGGCGCAAGCTGCCCCATGATTCCCCGATGATGCCGTGATGATTCCCCGCTGAGACTCGTCATCGTTTAATGACAATATCTTATTCAATGCACCACGCGCCTTGAATGAACCCGTATGCTGTAGGTTTTCACATTTAAAATAGACCGATGTGTTGTGATCCTCAGTACGCTGGCTGTAATAGGGTGAATGGTCCAGCAGGGTTTGTCGAATGTAGGGACGGATACGTGTTTCAGCCTGTTGAATTGATTCCAGTCCATGAAATGTTGTTGACATTGGTTTCATTATTACCTCAAACCTGTGACTATAGCCTTCCACGCTAACAACTCTCAGCGTTCTCAGCGTTCTCTGCGGTTAATTTATCAATCTCATCTTATCCAAAAACAGAGCATGTGTAAAGAAAGAATAAGCAAGGCGTAAATTTGCCAAGAGCCTCTATCTAGGTGAATAATAGAGGATTCATAATCATGTAACCATGAGGAGAATAAACTATGGCTTTTCAAATTGATCGGCTGGATCACTTGGTACTGACTGTGCGTGATCTAACTGCTACTTGTGACTTCTATACGCGTGTACTAGGGATGGAGGAGGTGGCCTTTGGTCATGCCTCTGGGACAGTACGCAAAGCACTCACCTTTGGCAAGCAAAAAATCAATCTGCACGAAGCAGGCAATGAATTTGAACCCAAAGCAGATGTGCCCACACCCGGATCGGGCGACCTTTGTTTTATCACCACCACACCGCTTGTGGATGTGATTGCCCACATCGAATCCTGTGGCGTCTCTCTTCTTGAAGGGCCTGTTCCACGCACGGGGGCAACTGGGGAGATGATTTCTGTCTATGTCCGTGACCCCGATGATAATCTGATTGAAGTATCAAATTATATTTAAGAGAGTATCTTCACAATGCATACATCAACACCTGTCGCCATTATCGGCGGTGGCATCACCGGACTTAGTACGGCCTGGTATCTGCAACAGGCGGGCATCGACTACACCCTGCTCGAACAATCCAACCGTCTCGGCGGCAAAGTCCAAAGTGACCATATCGACCATCCTGCGGGCAATTTTTTGGTCGAACGCGCCGCCGATGCCTTTTTAGCGGTGCAAAAACCTTGGGCCGTAGACCTTGCGAGGGAAATTGGACTGGAGGACGAATTGCTGCCTGCGAATGAAGAACGGCGGCGGGTGTTTGTGTTGAAAGATGGCGAACCCGTCCTGCTCCCCAAAGGGTTAAATCTCATCGTACCTGGTGACATGGAGACTTTTCTTGACTCACCGCTGATTTCGGAGGCGGGCAAGAAACGGGTCCAGAAGGAGATCAGCATTCCGCCGCGTCTGGAGGAGGGCGATGAGTCGGTGAGTGCGTTTGTGCGCCGTCGGATGGGTGATGAAGTGTTGACGCGCCTGGCCGACCCGTTAATCTGTGGTATCTACAATGCGCACCCAGACGAACAGAGTATGCTGGCAACTTTTCCGCGCTTTGTGCAGATGGAGAAAAAATACGGAAGCCTGACCAAGGGCATGGCAGTTGCGACGGAGGAAGCGGCCAAACGCGTCAAGGCCAACCCCGGCAAACGCTTTGTTTTCACCTCATTCAAGGGTGGGACCGAGGTGTTGACAAAAACGCTGGCAATCCACTTACAAGCGTCATCACAAGGACAAATATCACTCAATACGGCTGTCCAACGTATGACCCATCATCAAAAGGGCTATCAACTACACCTTGCTAGCGGCGAAATCATCTCGGCAAAGCACGTGGTGATGACTGCCCCGCCACCTGCAACGGCCACCATCGTCCAAGAAATGCTCCCTGCGATCTCTACACAACTTGCCACATTCCGCGCCGTCAGCACAGGAACCATTACCTTTGCCTTTCGTCGTGATGAAATTGACCACCCCCTTGATGGCTTTGGCATGGTCATTCCTCGCGTCGAGCAACGTCCAATCAACAGCATGACATGGGCATCGAGCAAATTTAACCTCCGTGCGCCCGATGGTTATGCGCTGCTCCGCGTCTTCTTTGGCGGTACACGTAACCCTGAGATTATGTCTCAGCCCGATGAGATGATTCGGGCGACAGCGCGTACCGAATTGCGAAAGTTAATGGGCATTGACGCAACACCCATATTTGACCGCGTCAATCGCTGGATGAATGCGCAGCCGCAGTACGATGTAGGGCATGTTGAGCGGGTAAATACAATGCGAGCAGGTTTGCCGGATAACCTGTATTTGGCAGGTGGGTTTTATGGTGGTGTAGGGATTCCTGATTGTGTACGGCAGGGGAAAGACGCTGCAAACATGATAATGGGTTCAGAATAAGGAATAAGACATGAATTACAACATAACCAATCGGCTATACAACAAAATCGCGGTCATCACAGGCGGAGCCAGCGGTATCGGTGCCGCAACCGTTCGACGCTTTGTTCAGGAGGGGGCCAGCGTTGTGGTGGCTGATATCCAAGATGAGGCGGGGCAGGCTCTTTGTGCAGAACTCTGTGCGCAGCACGACAAGGCGGCGGTCTATATTCACACGGATGTAAGCCAAGAGGCTGATGTCAAGGCCATGATTGACTTGGTCGTTGCCACCTATGGTCGTGTGGATTGTCTGTTTAACAACGCTGGCTATGGTGGGGTGAGCGGCAATGTGGATGAGATCGATATGGATGGCTTTGATGCGACCATCGGTGTGTTACTGCGTGGGCCGATGTTGGGGATGAAGCATGTTGCACCTATCATGAAAGCGCAGGGCAGCGGGAGCATCATCAACACGGGCAGCGTGGCAGGGCTACGTTCGGGCATGGGACCAGCCGTCTACAGTGCGGCCAAGGCCGGTGTTATCCATCTCAGCCGTTCTATCGCTGCCGAGTTGGGACCCCACGGCATCCGTGTCAATAGTATTTGTCCTGGTGCGATTCCCACACCGATTTTTCTTGGCGAAGAGGGGCGCGATTTATCGCAAGAGAAGAAAGATGAGGCGATGGCCTATTTGGAGGAAGCCTTTACACAAGCCCAGCCCGTGAATCGTTCAGCATCGCCAGCGGATATCGCTGCGGCAGCAGTCTACCTGGCATCAGATGATGGCAGCTTTGTCAGCGGTCATGCGCTGGTCGTGGATGGCTCACTGATTTATGGCAATCGCTGGTCTGATGAGGAGAATATTGCGACACGTGTTGGTGAAGCGTTGGGCGTTGACATTAAGTTATAGAAGAAAGTAGGTCGGTAGGCCAGTAGGTCAGTAGGTCGGTAGGTCTGTCGTCAGTAGCCGAATACCGACACACTGAATACTGAGACACCGATTACTGAGTAATATACACAACAAGCAAAATTATATGAACAACCAAAATAGAACAACTCCAGCAGCGCGGCTGGTTGTCGATGGAAAGCCTGTCGAATATATAGATGGAGACAATCTACTTGTCACCATGCTTAAAGCGGACACACCGCCGACACAGGGTGGGTGTCTTTGTATGGGGGGCGACTGTCCCCATTGTCTGGCGACGGTTGACGGCGTTTCGTATATACGCACATGTCAGGTGCAGCCCTATCCGGGGATGATAGTCGAGCGCGATCATCACCAACACGATGGCGGCACATATCCACCGCTACACTTGGATGTGCCTGCCGAGGCCGAGCCTGTGCCTGTGCGCAATCTACATTGCGATGTCGTAGTAATCGGTATGGGAACTACGGGCATGGCAGAAGCGTCAAACGCAGAAGCGGCGGGCAAACATGTCATCACGTTGGATGCCAATCATGGGCAAGAGGTCATGGGCATCTATGCGGGGCCAGAGGTCGTTGCCCGCGTGACATCTGCTGGCGAGCGTGAGATGTGGTTTATCCATCCCGAAGAGGAGATTGTGATTGCCACGGGTGCGGCGGAGATTCAGCCTGTGGCCGAGGGCAATCATCTGGCCGGGATTGTGACGGCCTACGCTGCCGAGCAATTGGCCGCTGCTGGGGTTGAGTTGGGCGAGATTGTTGCGGTGGGTGAAATACCAGTGGGGTTGAATGTGCGACCTGTTCTGGGTGATATTGTGCGCTTTGAGGAGAACGGCGGCAGTGGGCAGGTTGGCGCGGTTGTGATACAGATGGCTGATGGCGGCGAGGAGCGTATTCCGTGTGATACCGTTGCCGTGGGGCTAGGCTTGCATCCGCGTGATGCGTTGGTGCGCATGGCAAATGGCACGTGCGATGCAGGAATGGTGCGCGTGGTCGGCGATGCGGGACAAGAGTCGGATATTCCAAAATGCCCCACATCAGGCATGGTCTGTCACTGTGCGGGCGTTTCTGTTGCAGATTTAGACTTTATTTGGGAGCAGGGCTTTGAAGAGCTAGAGTTGGTCAAACGGGCAACACTGGCGGGAACAGGCACGTGTCAAGGGTCCGCCTGTTTGCCCTACATCCGCAGCTTTTTGGCAGATCGGGGTGAAGAGCTACAAGCCCCCTTTACGGCACGACCGATGACACGGCAGTTGACGTTGGGTGAAGTCTCAGCCGGGGCTTACAATCGGGCGACACCGCGCACAGGGCTGGATGGGGAACATCAACGACTGGGGGCGCAGATGGACCGCATCGGTGGCTGGTGGCGTCCTTGGGTCTATCCAGGCAAGCATGGCAAAAAGACACGGCAAACCCATGACGAATATTGGGCGGTGCGTGAGGCTGTTTCCATTGGTGATGTCAGCACCTTGGGCAAGATGTTGATCTCTGGACCGGATGCGTTAGAACTGCTGGAGCGGCTCTATCCGACACAGGTATCAACCATCAAGCCGGGGCGTTCTCGCTATGTCCTCATTCTGAATGAGCGTGGCTATGTGCTGGATGATGGGCTAATCGCCTGTGATGATGAAACCCATTACACATTAACCTTTACCAGCGGTGGCGCAACCATGATGGAAGTATGGGTGCGTGATTGGGCAGAATCTTGGGGGCTGGATGTACGCATCTTTAACCAAACGCTTATTCTGGGGGCCATCAACATCACAGGACCACTTGCGCCGATTTTGCTGGCACGGGCGGGGCTAACCAAGCAACCGCGCTTCATGCGTCATACAAATGCAACCGTTGCAGGCGTCGATTGTAAAGTGTTTCGGCTTAGTTTTACGGGTGAAATTTCCTTTGAGCTACATCATGACGCCAAGAATTCTGTCACCTTGTGGCGGCGGCTGATGGCCTTGGGCAAAGACTTGGGGATCAAACCACATGGGCTGGAGACATTGATGCAGTGTCGTCTGGACAAAGGGCATATCATCGTGGGGCAGGACACCGATTTGGACTCGACGCCACGCCGTATCCACCACGAGTGGATGGTTAAGCTTGACAAGCAGCAGGATTTTGTGGGCAAGCAAGCGGTGATTCGTACCAACAAGGAGCCACTAAATCGGCAGTTGGTGGGGCTTGAGATGACATTGGGAGCGGATGAGCCAGCACCGTATGAGGGGGCGATTCTCTGGCACGGCGATGAGTATGCGGGCTATCTGACCTCTAGCAGTGCGTCGCCTGTACTTGGCAAGGCCGTGATGCTGGGCTGGCTGATTCTCTTTGATGGCGAACTGCCAACCGAAGTCACGGTGGATGGACGGGCTGCACGGCGGGTTGATGTGCCGTTCTATGATCCAGAGAGCCAACGCGCACGGGCAAAGGTTGATGTGTCGGATGTCACACCTGTGCCGCTGGATGAACTCGTTGATGATGCGCTTGCCGAGGTGATTGCAGAGGAAACGGCACTGTTCCAACGGGTTTCAGGCATCCGCGTTGTCTCCACCACGACAGCAATTGATGCGCTCTTGCAGGCAAGTTTTTGGCAGAGTTATCGGCAGAGCGATGCACCGCTGCCCATGCGCACCGCACCGGATGAGCTGTTTGTGTTGGGTGACACTGATATTGATGCGTTGATAGACGGACTAACCGCACTGCTAGAAGACCCACACGCCATCATCGTGCCAGACAGCGGCTTTGCAGGTGCATGGATCGATGCTGCATTGGCGCACGATTTTCTGGAGCAAGCCTGTCCATGGGTGTTGCCAGCAGAACGCCCCGCCTTTGCACAGGGCATGATCGCAGACTTACCTGTCAAACTATGGCTCGAAGAAGACCTAGTACTCTTTCTGGTTCCTGCCCCCTTTGCCACTGATTTGGAGAAACGAGCGAGTTTTGGATAATTGTAACACGGGCTTCCAGCCCGTTGCGGACAGGATGTCCGTTCTACGTTTGAAGAGTCTTTTCAAGGAGTGATAACAAACCATGAAGGCATATCAACAAAATTGGTCGAGAACACAAATGCAGTACCTGCTTGTGCTGGTACTGATCCTTTCCCCCTTAGCCGTATTCGCCCCACAATCATCAATCGCCCATGCAGCTACACCTGAGACTTCACCCTCATCTCTCCCAAGCAATGTAACCCCCGCACAAGAGAGTGACAACAATGCCGAAATCGTCTATCTGGACGACGATGGCTTTGTCCGCGTGCTGGACGCCTATCACACAGGCGACACACCTGCCATTCAATGGAGTAGCCCAGAGGGGGATTGGGATCACTTTGATCTGGGTGATTTTAACAATGATGGTGACTTAGAGATTGTGGTTGTGGGCAATGTTGGTGACAGAGGGTTGATTGCCATCTATGATCCGGTTGTGGCATCGGGCGATAGTGATACTGAAATTAACGGCGTCCCTTGGACAAAATTGTATCAAGCCGAGATTAATGATGGTGCAGCCTATCTGGTCAAGGCAGGCAATTTTGATGAT
>JBCCFC010000065.1:0-20418 GCA_039029935.1 Chloroflexota bacterium | reverse complement strand
GTGTGGGTTCACACACACTCGTCTACTCAATGAACATTGTCTAATTTCCTTTTTTGGGTTTATCAAGAACAAAAGTCCAAATCGAATAAATATCTATGCGTCTTTTCTGGGAATTAATTAAACTTTCATTTCAACGACAACTCACCTATCGCGCCGCCAATATCGCGGGATTACTCACCAACGCCTTTTTTGGCATCCTACGCTCATCCGTCATGATTGCGCTTTTTGGTGCGCGTGGCGAGGTGGTCGGCATGACATTGCAGCAAGCTATCACTTACACCGGTATCACCCAAGCCCTCATCGGCTATCTAACGATCTTTCGCTGGTTGGACCTGATGCACTCGGTCTACAGTGGCGAGGTCGGGGCAGATATGTTGAAACCGATGGGGTTATTTCAACTATGGCTGGGGCGTGATGTGGGGCGGGCAACTGCACAACTGCTGATGCGGGGTCTCCCCATCATGCTCATCTATGCATTGCTCTATGACGTCAACTACCCAGCGACTATCACCCAGTGGATAGGCTTGCTTGCCTCGCTACCACTGGGGCTGCTCATCAGTTTTAGCTGGCGATTTCTGCTCAACGGAGCAGCATTCTGGACGCCCAATGCATTGGGCATCGTCCGCATGGGCACTGCGGTCCTTTGGATATTATCGGGATTTCTGATGCCGCTGCGTTTCTTTCCTGACTGGGTACAGACATTCTGTTATTGGACACCCTTTCCCTCTATGATGTACATGAGCATGGAGATTTATGTGGGGCTGCTGGATGGGTGGGCGATGGTTGAGGCCATTGCAATTCAGGCACTGTGGGCAATGGGGATGATCCTTGGTTGTCAACTGTTGCTCCGAGCGGGCATGAAACGACTGGTCATTTTGGGAGGCTGATATGATACAAGAGATACAACACACATGGAACATCTATCGTCGTTTGCTCGGCATTCAACTGCGTAGCCAAATGCAATACCGTGTCTCGTTTATTTTAGAAATTCTGACTGGGACAGTCTTGCTCTTTATGTTCTTTGGCACACTAGGGCTTGTCTTTCAACGCTTTGGCAGTTTGGGGGGGTGGACACTGGGGGAAATCGCCTTTTTGTGGGGCTTGGTGGAGATGTCATTTGGCATCATGGACCTCATCTTTAGCGGTTTTGATCCGGAGTCATTTGGACGACGGGTACGGCAAGGTACATTTGATCAGCTATTGCTCCGCCCCATCAACATTGTGGTGCAAGTCTTTGGATCACAATTTACGCTGCGTCGTCTCTCCAAAATTTTACAGGGTCTGGTCATTTTTAGTATCGCCCTCGTCTGGGTCGATATCGACTGGACCGTAGCCAAACTAGTCTATCTACCCTTTGTCAGCCTCGGCCTAATCTGCTTCTTTGGTGGCCTATTTGTCATCGGCGCAACCTTCACCTTCTGGACCATCGAGTCGATTGAGGTCATGAACGTTCTGACCTACGGTGGCAGCGAAATGATGGCCTACCCTATGCACATCTACCCTGACCTGCTACGACGTATCTTTACCTTTATCCTCCCTGCCATCTTTCTCAACTATTACCCCGCCCTCTACTTTCTCGATAAACCCGATCCACTTGGTTTCCCACCCATCATGCAATTTGTCTCCCCTCTTGTCGGTATTGGCATATTAACCATCGCCTTTGCTTTTTGGCGGTTTGGCATCAAGCATTATCAGAGTACGGGCAGTTGAAGAGTTGATAGTTGATAGTTGATAGTTGGTTACTCGACTCTTCAACTCTTCAACCCTTCAACCCTTCAACTCTTCAACCCAAGGAGTTCAATATGATTCGTGTGGAGAACTTACAAAAATATTTCCGCATCAATACCCACAGCAAAGGCGTACTGGGGAGCTTTCGCAATTTGCTCTCGCGTGAATCGACTGAGGTGCGAGCAGTGGATGGCATTAGCTTTGAGATTGCGGCGGGTGAATTGGTGGGCTATCTGGGGCCAAATGGGGCAGGAAAATCGACGACAATTAAGATGCTGACGGGGCTGCTTGTGCCATCGAGTGGCGAGGTCGAGGTCAATGGGTTTGTGCCTTGGCGTGAGCGCACCCGCTATGTGGCACAGATTGGTGCAGTTTTTGGACAACGGACGACGCTTTGGTGGGATTTGCCTGTGGTGGAGTCATTGGAACTACTACAACATATATACAAAATTCCAGATGCACGGTTTCAACGCAATTTTCAGGAATTCCGCGACCTGTTGGAGCTGGATCAATTTCTGTCTACCCCTGTGCGCTCACTCTCATTAGGTCAGCGTATGCGCGCTGATCTCTGTGCCGCCATGCTCCATGACCCCACGATTCTCTTTTTAGACGAGCCGACGATTGGGCTGGATGTGGTTGCCAAGGAGCGTATCCGTCAGTTTATCAAGCACATCAACGAGGAGCGACAGACCACGATTGTACTCACCACGCATGATTTGGTGGATGTAGAGCGACTCTGTGAACGTGTGATGATCATCGACCAAGGACAGTTGCTCTATGATGGCAAGATGCAGGCGTTGCAGGATCGCTTTGGAGGCAAGCGTGAATTGGTGGTCGACTTTGCTGAGGCGTATACAGATGTCGCTGTGAATGGGGCTGAGGTAACGGAGCAGGATGGCATACGTGTGACCTATCAATTTGATCGCCATGACCTGACCGCGTCCGAGTTGATTCAACGCATTTCAGCGAAGTATCGTATTCTTGATTTGAGTGTCCGTGAACCGGAGGTTGAGGCCACAATTCGGCGTATTTATGAGGAGCGGCTCCTTGTCAATGAAGATGGTGGGAACTAAACACATTCTCTAACGATGCTCATCTGTGCTATAATCATCACCAGCAGGCATGATGTTGATTGTAGAACTGGAGGAAGACATGTCTTTACAAATACCAGAAAGCACAAACCGCCCATACCCAATCAGGGAGCGAGCAGGTGAGGGTATGTTCACGGATCGCGAAGAGGAAATGGCCTCACTGATGAGTTGGGTAAACGAGGTTACCGATAAATATGGTCGTAGCCGTGCCCTTGTGTCTCATCGGCGTTATGGCAAGACATCGATTATGGAACGATTCTATAATCGTCTCTTTTGGGAACGCACCGATGTGATGCCATTTTATTTTGAGCTTAAAGAGAATACTATATGGATCAGGCAATTAGTTGAAGATTACTTTTTTATGTTTATGCGACAGTTCCTTGCCTATCGAACGAACGATGCAGATCTTGCTTTTGAACGTCCTGTGTCATTAGAAGATTTACACGATCTTGCAAAAAAATTAGATGAGACTATCATCTTAGAATTTTTCAGCTATTGGGAAGACTTGAAAAAGAAGGATGAATGGACTCCAGGTGAAATCCAAACCGTTTTCCATAATTTACCTCATATGGTTGCCGCACGAACAGGTTTAGGCATTATCGTTATGTTTGATGAGTTTCAGCGTTTGGACCAAGTACTCTATTATGATAAGGCATTAACAAGAAAGGGGCATAAGTATACAGGTTCGTTTGCCACCGCAGCAGAGTCATCGCGCGCACCTATGCTGATTGCTGGTTCACAGGTAACAATCTTGACAGACGAAGCTCTATCCGGGGCAATGATTGGTCGTGTTGGTGCAAAGTATATCAAACGCCTCCCGCGAAAGGGGGCGGCGCAGCTTGCCATTAAATTTGCCGAGCGGAAACACATCCCATTATCTCTTGACTATGCATATACCATCAGCCGACTCGTTGATGGACACCCTTACTATATTTGGTCTCTGTTTAACAGTGAGAACCCTGACATCGACTTTTCAAACAAGAAAGGGATAAAAGCGGCATTAGCCTTTGAAATCGAAAACAGAGTAGGCTACATTAACAAATTTTGGAAGCAACATTTTCTACAAAATCTAGAAACACTCAATCGCCCCTACACCAGAGAAATCCTGCTTTATCTTTCAAAATATCCAGACACCGAAATCTATGTTGACCAACTCATCAGCGATCTAGGATTGCCTTTATCCATAGCTGAAGCCAATGAGTTCATGTATGAGTTGCTTCGTTGCGATTTGGTGCGAGAACGCGGTCATGGGCTTTATGGTGGTCTATCGGACCCCGTACTTGAATGGATGTTGCGCATCGAATATGGCTGGGAAATCGAGCAAATGAGGCGCGATGAGGCTATCGCTCAGATGAATCAGGCGATGACACAGCAGATCATTGAAGCGCAGCAGGAATTGATTAACTCGCTCAGAGGCGACTTGCGCTATTGGACGGGTCGTTTTGCTGAGATGTTTATCGACAAGTTGATGAAGCGTCACTTCGCAGGCCAACATGTTGATGGCGCATATTTTCACCAGGATGGTGATATTCAACTACCGCTGTTCGAGAGCATTTTTACAACGATGACCCAACCGCCTGGTGCAACCCAACCCTATCAAATCGACCTCTATGGTGTACCACGCTCATCTACATTATCACCTTGGGTGGTTGAGGTGAAAAATTGGCAAACAGTAGTGAGTCAGCCCAACATACAACATTTCTGGGATGCTGTGCAAAATCTAGCCAAGGATAGAGGTCATACGCAAATGGTTTGTTGGTTCTATTCACGTAGCGGGTTTAGTGAGCCTGCTAGAGACTTTATGGACGAGAAAGGTATTTTGTATACAGATGAGACTAAGTTGATTCAGATGCTGGAAGATTTAAATGTGATTGACCAATGGCAAGACGATATGGATGAAAATGATGAGTAGTGATATAATTCGCCAGATTACATTCGCCCGTCAGAAAGAAGAATGCAAACACAATCATTTCCCCTTTGTGAAATCATTGGTTTACATTCTTCGCTTTGATGAGCTGCTATTATTTTTATCATGAAAGTTTAAACAGCAGCACTACTGTTGTTATCGCATAGAGGAGCGACCACATGACCCAACCTTGGCACATCAAGGGTGATTTTTTGATGAATTGTAACTGTGAGGTCTTCTGCCCATGTGTACTATCACTGGGCAAGGCCAACCCAACCTATGACAAATGTTTGTCGTGGTGGGGAATCCACATCCGTGAAGGGCGGTGTGGTGATATGGTGTTTGACGGTATCACGGTGGCAATTTTGTTAGAGGTTCCTGGCCCGTTGGTTGAAGGGGGCTGGATTGTTGGACTGTATATTTCGGAACATGCCAGCGACGAAGTAACCGCCAAACTGGAACAAATTTTTAGTGGCAATGCAGGCGGTCCGATTAGTTGGTTCTCGATTATGATCTACCAATTTTTGGGGACCAAGAAAGTGCCAATCACCTTTGAGGAGCGCGGCAAGGGGTGGTATATGGGCATCCCCAAGATTATTGATGGCTATGTTGAACCTGTGACGGGCAGCGATGGTGAGACGCCGATGATGACGACCAATACGGGTTATTGGGCAGGGCGTGATGTTGTGGTGAGTCGAGGTGTCAAGAGTCGTATTCGCGATCATGGACGCAACTGGGATTTTAGCGGCAAGAGCGCAGAATACGCCAAAATCGACTGGTCTGGACCATAACACGTCTTTCAAAGAATTGGATAACTTATCAGTCTGGTGATTAACCGGACAAACGTGAGCTTATCTTAATCAATCATCGCAGGTAAGGAACAATCATGATCATAGTTGAACCAAAAACGCTGGAAAACTGGCAGATTCAGGGGAAATTTTTGCGCAGTTGTAATTGTCACCCACTTTGCCCCTGTGTCCTCTCCGTTGGTAAGGCACTGCCATCCTTTGGCACATGCCGCTCTTGGTGGGCGGTCCAAATCGAAACCGGGTATGCGGAGACAGCCGAGTGGCATACCGACCTAAGTGGCTTGACCGTTGCCGCACTTCAGGAAATTCCAGGCCCCATCCGCGACGGACAGTGGTCTTATGGCATCTACATTGACGAGACCGCATCCGCATCGGCGACAGATGCGCTGACGCAAATTCTCAGAGGGGAGGCGGGTGGACCCACTGGCTGGTTCCCTTGGGTGGTCAGCAATTTTCTCGGTGTCAAACGTGTCCCCATGACCTTTGAGGTCGCACCCGATCTATCCACATGGCACTTTACCATTCCACAGATTGTGCAGAGCGAGCTATCACCAGCACCAGGCAGAGATGGCGACAAATTGGTTCGTGCCGAAAATGCCCACTATTGGGCCGCTGATACCTTGGTTGTTGGCATCAGCAAAACAAGCCACATCCGTGATTGGGGACGCAACTGGATTTTGAGCGGACAAAGTGGCGAATATGCAGAGATTGATTGGCGAGGCTCTCAATAAGGTTCGATTACGCTGATTCATTCTAGACAAAGGAAAGTATCGCAGGTTGGCTACCTGCGTCACAGATAACCAATCTGTGATACTGGTTTATACTTGCCTATCCAACAAAAAAATATTGACGTTTGTACATATTACCAAAATCATTCAGCCTTGTGATAGAATAAGGCATTTAAAGTTACTATAGATTCATCAGCTATGATGGTATTCAGGTTGGCTCATTAACACGGAGTGTGCAAACCGATGATTTCACCAGGGCGAAATTATTGTATTTGCATACTTCTTTCTGATGAGCAATCAGGCTCGTATTTTTTTAATATGGCTGGTTTGTGTTGTTTTTTTGCATATCAATAAAAAATGCTATGAAGTCGCAACATTCAAGAACACTGATTATTAAGGGCTGTTTGAGTTACAGAATAAAATAGATAGAGATAAAGGAAACACAGGGAAAATGTCGTTCACAGTTACCACAGAGCCAATGGAGAATCGCCAACTGGCCCTTAAAATTGAAATTGATAAAAAACGAGTTGATCAGGAAATGCGCAAAGTTGCACGCAAATACGCCAAAGATTTTGCATTACCTGGCTTTCGCAAAGGCAAAGCACCCTTTCCGGTGATTGTCCAACGTATCGGCGTGGAAGCACTCGTAAGTGAGTTTGCAGAAGACCTTTTGCAAGAAGTTTTTGAACCTGCACTCGAACAGGCAGAGGTAGAGCCGTATGCCAAAGCCACATTACAAAATATGGAACCGGAGCCGCTGGTCTATAACTTGGTGATTCCATTGGAACCCAAAATTGATCTCGGCGACTATCGTGAGCTTCGCATCGAGGAAACCGATGTTGAGGTTGAGGAAGCACAGATTGACGAGCAAGTTGAGGGCTATCTCCAACAACATGCAGAATGGACCGAGGTAGATCGTGCCAGCCAATATGGTGACCAACTCACCGTTGATCTGAAAAGTGTTATCATATCGGATGAAACTGGCGATGATGCAGACGCAGATGATGTAGACACAGATGATGCAGACATAGATGTAGACAGTGAATCTGCTGGCGACGTAGAAGTCGTTGTTTTGGATGAAACCGATTGGGATGTGACGCTTGATGAAGAGAACCCAATGGAGCCACCAGGGTTAGATGAAGCATTACTTGGGTTGGCAAAGGGTGAGGAAACTGAATTTGAGTTGTCTTGGCCGGAAGATAGCGAAAGTATCTATGCTGGTCAACGGGCGCGCTTCAATGTCACGATCAAGAATATCCAAGCCTATGAAAACCCAGAGTTAAATGATGAATTTGCCCAGTTAATTGGCCCAGATATTGAGACTGTGCAGGATTTGCGTGATGAAATCCATGACACGTTGTTGGACCAAATGGAAACACAGGCTGAAAATCAATATCTAAATGATGCCATTACCGCGATTCTGGAGCAAAGCACTCTCGAATATCCGCCAGCAGTGGTTGAAGACCAGATGGATACGATGATGCAGGAGTTCGAGAATCAGTTACGCCAGTATGGGATGGGCAGCATTGACGCCTACTTCGAGCAGATTGGTCAAAACAAAGATGATTACCGCGAAAGCTTGCGCGAGACAGCCAGACTGACTGCGGAGCGTGGCTTGATCATTTCCGAAGTATTGGCCGATCAGAAGATTGAGGCCAGCGACGAGGAGATCGAAGAGCGCATCACCAGTATGTTGGGCGAAAGCGAAGGCGGTGAGGCCAGCAACCCAGAACTAGCCAATGTCCTGCGTGCTGATAGTGGTCGCACCATGCTCGCTAGCCAGATTTTGCAGGAAAAGACCTTTGAGCGCATTCTCGAAATTGTTCGTGGTGACTACATCGAAGATGAGCCGGAAGACGAAGAGGAAGATGAGGATGTAGAAGGCGAGGTTTCAGAGGAAGAGTCTCAAGAAGAGGCGTCTGAGGTTGAATCGTCAGATGATGACGATGATGACGACGCTGACGATGATGACGACGCTGACGATGATGATGACGATGATGACGACGACACATCATCAGAAACCGCTAGCGAAAATAAAACCAACCAATCATAACTAAAAATCACAGGGAGGGTCGGAAGGGTGAGAAGCTATCTTGTCACCCTCCCTTCTCTTCCATCCTTCCTGTTCATTTGAACCTGCAAACATTTCTCTAATTCTGCACTAACGCAATGCAAATGTGTAACAGGGGACTGCTTACAGTGAAAATCTATCCTACAAACTAATGTTGTGATAGCAATAAATCATCGGTATAAATCTAAAATATAACAATCATAAACAGTCACAACTAACGTTAGGATAAAGCTATGTTACCAAATATGTATAATCAAACTTCAGGGACGGATACGATGGGGAGCGGTATTGCGACACCCAGCAATGTGGTCCCTATGGTCATTGACAGCTCAGGGCGTGGAGAACGCGCCTATGATATCTATAGCCTTCTGTTGAAGGAACGCATCGTTTTCTTGGGAACACCCATCAACGATCAGGTTGCCAACTTGATTGTTGCGCAGTTGCTCTATCTGGCTAGCGAAGACCCAAATCAGGAAATTCGCATGTACATCAACAGTCCAGGTGGCAGCATCTACGCTGGTTTGGCAATCTATG
This sequence comes from Chloroflexota bacterium, assembly GCA_039029935.1. Taxonomy (GTDB): domain Bacteria; phylum Chloroflexota; class Anaerolineae; order Caldilineales; family Caldilineaceae. The sequence continues at coordinate 11,551 of JBCCFC010000065.1, read as the reverse complement.
ACACCATGCAGATGATTCCAGCACCCATCAGCACTTGGGCCGTTGGTGTCACCGCCAGCATGGGAACTGTGCTTTTGGCGGCGGGTGAAGCTGGTCGTCGTTATGCACTCCCACACGCCACTGTTCACATGCATCCTGCCAGCAGCGGGGCGCAGGGCTATACAGAAGATGTTCGTATCGCCTTCCGTGAGCAAGAACGTGTCCAGACACAACTATTCCACCTCGTTGGTAAGCACGCCAAGCGCGATTGGAAAGAGATCGAGGCAGACTTTGAGCGTGATCGCTATATGAACGCGATGGACGCCAAGAAGTATGGTCTTGTCGATGAGGTCGTTGGCGACACCAGCAACATCGTCGTATTGACCGATGGCGAGGTCCGCTTGCTTGGTGATGGCGGTGACGCGGAAGCCAGTGATAGTTAAGGTGAGTCGGTAAGTCAGTAATCGGTGAGTCAGTAGGTCGGTAATCGGTACTGACCTACCAGCCTACTGACTTACCGATTTACTGACCTACCAATCTACTGATTACTAAAAATAGAGAGATTAGCAACCAACTATGGCAAAGGATTCAAAAAATACACCAACACTTTGCTCCTTCTGCGGCAAAGATCAAGATGAGGTCAAGCGTTTGATTGAAGGGGACGAAGGCATCTACATCTGTGATGAATGTGTGTTTTTAGGCGCAGAGATATTGGCCGAAGAAGGCATTAATAATGAGCTGTCGGGCGATGTGGCCGAGGGTGAGGGGGCAGACAAAAAGAAGGCTGCGTCCACATCCACGCGCGACGTCCCCAGCCCCAAAGAGATTGTCACCTATCTCAACCAGTATGTGATCGGGCAAGAGCGCGCCAAGAAGGTGTTGTCGGTTGCGGTTTACAATCATTACAAACGAATTTTTGGCAAGAGTGCGCGCGAGATAGATGGAGCCGATGTTGAAGACGCCATTGCATCGGTTGAGTCATCACTGAGCGACGAGGATGTCGAATTAACCAAGAGCAATGTGTTGCTCATCGGGTCCACAGGCAGTGGGAAGACCCTGATTGCGCAGACGTTAGCCAAAATGTTAAATGTCCCCATTACGATTGCCGATGCCACCACGCTGACCGAGGCGGGCTATGTCGGTGAGGATGTCGAGACCATTCTGGTCGGGTTGCTACAGGCTGCTGAGTGGGATGCAGACAAGGCGGGGCATGGCATCATCTACATTGATGAAATCGACAAAATTTCGCGCAAAGGTGGCGACAACCCCAGCATCACGCGCGATGTCAGTGGGGAAGGTGTCCAGCAGGCCCTACTCAAAATTATTGAGGGTACGGTTGCCAATGTGCCGCCAGGGTCGGGGCGTAAGCATCCACAACAGGATTTTGTGCAGCTTGATACACGCAATGTCCTCTTCATTTGTGGTGGAGCTTTTGCCCATTTAGATGAGGTCATCCGACGACGGATTCAGCGACGCGCTGGGCTTGGGTTCCGCGCCAACAATGACGAAGAAATCGTGCTGACACGCACACGCAAATCTCTCTTTAATGACGCCGATGATGGCAATTTGCTGGATGACTTTGCTGGCGACTTGACGGAACGGCAACGTGAATTGAAGATTCGGCGGATGGAAAAAGAGAGCCGCGAGGAAAGTTATTTTCTCGAACAGGTCATGCCCGATGATTTATTGACCTATGGGTTGATCCCTGAGTTTATTGGTCGTTTGCCCATCTCAGTCAGCCTAAACGCACTTGATCGCCGTGCCCTAGTTCGCATTTTGACAGAACCAAAGAACAGCATCGTCAAACAGTTCCAGCGACTCTTTGCAATGGATCATGTCGTCTTAGCGTTTGAATCTGATGCACTAGAGGCCATTGCAACCGAAGCCTTTTTGCGGCGTACAGGTGCGCGTGGTCTACGCAGTATTGTTGAAGAAGCCCTGTTGGATGTCATGTATGAAATCCCAGGGCGAGACGACATTGTACGCTGTGTCGTTACAAAAGATGTATTTGCACGAGATGGCAGCGATATCCCACCATCGCTCTATAATCGAAAAAATCAGCTCGTTCCGTTGCATCCAGATTTGCGGCAGGAATATCGGTCCGCGGCGTAAATCGGTAATTAGTAGGTCGGTAATCAGTAGGTCGGTGGGTAAGTCAGGACCGACACACCGAATACTGGCCTACCGAATACCGGCCTACCAAATACTGACTGACTTACCCATACAGCCCCAAACTCACATACTTACTGCCATCATCTGGCAAGATTGTGACCACCGTACCACGCTCTATTTCTTTTGCGATGTTGATCGCACCCGCCACCGCGGCTGCTGCACTTGGGCCTAAAAACAGACCATATTTACGACCAGCCAACTGTATCATATCAAACGTATCTTCAACACCGACACGCAGATCGCGATCCGCAACCTTTTCATCGTAAATACCAGGTACAATCGCCGTCTCCAAATGCTTTAGCCCCTCAATGACAGCCAGTTCATCCTCTGGCTGCATGGAGATCAACTGAACATCTGGATTTTGTGTACGTAGATAGCGACTTGTTCCGATAAAGGTTCCTGTTGTGCCCAGCCCAGCGATAAAATGTGTAATCGTACCAGTGGTTTGATTCCAGATTTCTGGCCCCGTTGTCTCAAAATGCGCTCGCCAGTTGGCATCATTGCTGTACTGATCTGCATAAAAATAACGCTCTGGCTCTGCCTCAACTAACTCGCGTACCTTGAGAATCGCACCATCCGAGCCTTCTAGTGGGTCAGACTCAATCACGGTTGCGCCATACGCGCGCGACAATACTTTACGTTCACTGCTCACGTTACCGGGCATCACCAAATGAACGTCGTAGCCTTTGGCTGCACCGATCATGGCATAGGCGATGCCCGTATTCCCCGAACTGCTGTCAATGAGCACTTTGTCATGGGTCAACACGCCACGCCGCTCGGCGTCCTCAATAATGTACAACGCCGCCCGCGCCTTGACCGACCCACTTGGGTTGGCCCACTCTGCCTTTGCATACACATTGACATCCGGTGGGACACCCTGTTCATGGGCAAGGGAACTTATATTCAAGAGCGGTGTATTGCCGATTTGCTCAATAATCGTTTTGGCTTGTGTATTCATAGCTTTTTATAGTGAAGAGTGAAGAGTGAAGAATGAAGAGTGAAAAGTGATTAGTGATTAGTGATTAGTGATTAGTGATTAGTGATTAGTGATTAGTTGAAAGCTCCCTTGTCACACCTTCATATTGCCACACCTCTTCACTCTTCACCCTTCATTCTTCATTCTTCATTCTTCATTCTTCACTTTTGACTCTTCACTCTTTGCCTCTTCTACGCTAGAACCAACTCTGCGATCTCTTCTTCTACATGTCCATTGACGGACATCGTTGATGGAAGGCCACAGAACTGTTCATAATCAATCAACTCTGTCACGGTTGGCTCATCACCACAGACTGGACAGTCGGGGTTCTTGGACACATTAAGTGTACGGAAACTCATGTCCAGTGTATCGACCATGAGCAGCTTGCCAACGAGTGGCTCACCAAATTCCGCCAGCAGTTTGATAGCCTCGATGGCCTGTAATGACCCCATGATGCCCGGCAACACACCCAGTACACCGCCTTCGGCACAGCTTGGTACTTCGCCTGGTGGCGGTGGGTCTGGGTAGAGACAACGATAGCATGGGCTGTCAGCGACACGTGGGTCATAGACAGTCACCTGCCCTTCAAACATAAAGATGCTGGCATCCACCAATGGTTTGTTCAAAAATTGGCAAGCATCATTGACGAGATAGCGTGTGGGGAAGTTGTCCGAGCCGTTGAGTACGACATCATATTCTTTGATGATGTCCATCGCGTTGTAACTGTTGATTGGCTCTTCATAGCCAATGACATTGACCTCTGGATTAATATCCTTGAGGCGGTCAGCCGCAGACTCCACCTTTGGACGACCGACATCTTTGGTTCCGTGCAGGATTTGGCGTTGTAAGTTAGACACGTCAACCGTGTCAAAGTCAACAATACCGATTGTGCCAACACCCGCTGCCGCCAAATACAGTGCAGCCGGGCTACCCAAACCACCCGCACCGATCATCAGTACTTTGCTCTCCAGCAGCTTAATCTGCCCAGCCTCACCCAACTCATTGAGAATCGTGTGGCGACTGTAGCGAATGCGCTGCTCCTCGGTAAGGACACGTGGAATTTTGAAGTCCAGCCCCACATTTTTCCAGCCATTGAACCCACCAATCAGCGAGATTGGATTGGTATAACCCATCTCTTTGAGATTACGTGCCGCTAATGCGGAGCGAACACCACCAGCACAATAAAGCACAATGGGCTGGTCGCGGTCAGGCTCATATTGCTCAATGTTTAGCTCCAGAAAACCACGTGGAATAAAGGCCGCATCGGGGATATGCCCCTGAACAAACTCATCACGCTCACGGATATCGACAACCGCCAGATGCTCACCTGAATCAAGCCGCTCCTTAAGCTGCTGTGCGGATATCTCGGTGATTTCGCTCTTTGCAAGATTGACCAGTTGGTCACGATTCAAACGACTCATGTTACATCCCCCCTGCCATGGCTGGCACAATCGACACCTTGTCGCTCGCTTTCACAGCTGTGTCCAGCCCATCCAATGTCCGAATCTCATCATCATTGACAAATACATTGATGAAGCGTTTTACATTGCCTTCGCCGTCCAGCATCTTTTCCGCAATGCCTGGATAGGTACTCTCCGCTGTCTGTATCAATGCACTCACCGTATCACCGTCAAGGGTGATTTTAGATTGTCCGCTGGTTAACCGACGCATCGGTGTTGGAATATAGAGTGTCGCCATTGTATATGTTTCCTTTTTGGTATAGTTACATTTTTCCAATAAAAAAAAGCCAAGTTCATTAAGCAATGAACTTGGCTTTAATAGACAAAAATAAAATTAATTGTATATAGTATACAAATCTATTGTAAACACGGTGGTACTTAACCAATCATAGATTTATACGATCTATATATCGATAAGATTTATCTTTTGATAATACCCAATCGTTTGTTTTACTTTGTCTTGTTTTGGTCTATATTTTTTGTTTAGCAAAAGAAGGTTTCACTGATGCTAAACAAACCATCCCACAGACCATGACAACTCATTGCATATCAAAATACGCGGGTTGGTCAGCAGCCGTGCTGACGAAACCCGCTAAAGACATGCGCAAGTGAGCTGTATAGCTGTTAAACAAGACAAATTCAATTTCATTTGATTACTGTTAATCTCGAAATCTGTTTGTAACGATACTTGGATCAAAAAACAAAAATATTTTTAAGAAAAAACTATCTATAAATAAGTATAGAAGCATAGAGGAAGTTTGTCAAGCAAATTTTAAGATTCTAGTATAATTCTAACGGATGCTCAACAATTGAAACAATCTGCGCATCCGCAGATGAATCATCCCCATCCGAATCGGGAGTATAATAAACTACGTAAAAAGGTGCTGGAACTTGGGTTACAATATCGACAAGGGCGTCATGAGCAGGTTCAGTCTCTTCTGGAGCAGGCTGGTAATAAGCGAATAACCCTGGGCGGGTTTCATAAAACGAAAGCGTACTTTGCAGTTTGGCAAGATCAAAGTCGATCCAATGAGGGGTCATGCGAAAGGCACGGATGACGGGGGCGTCGTCAAACTCTAGTGAGCAGATAAAGTAGATGCTATCGGGATAGTGTGCATTCCACGCATCTGTTGCTGATGGGTAGGCGACAGAGACAGGATGCGAGTGATAGATGCCCATCATCTCTTCACCCGCCTCTTCAAATTTAAATTGCATCAACAGCGTTTTTGGGTCAACCGTGTAGTTTTCAATACGCTCTTCGGCAACATTAACGCCACGAATTGCTTCGTATGCCTCTAGCTCGCCCCCACGCAAAATACCACAGATTTCCTCTGGCTTCCCTTCACGTGCATGGGCGACAATATCATCATACGCCTGCTGTGGCAGTTTCACTGGTAAAATAGACTCTTGGTTCATTGTGTTTATGGTTCTTGTCCTCGCTCTAAAACAGAACAACTCACAAATTGCTCTGTAGACAATGTATGACTCTGCTGAAAAAAGGTCAAACCGATACAAAAGTCCGACTTCTTACCAGTGGTAGCGAATAACAAATTCTACAGAAGTCGGACTTTTTTCAGTGGAGTCATGTATATGCAGAAAACAAAATTTTACCATAGACATTCACAAGATGGTGAATCTTATTGCCAACAAGAAACTGCACTGGTCAGGCTTGTGACATAGGACACAATGACATATGCTGCTGATCGGCTAATCATCTTTGTAATTTAGCTGAAGTCTGTTATGATTGCTGCAATTCATTGAACAATGTTCAACCAAAGACTGTACTAAAAATTACCATATTGGGAGAATCGCACGTATGCGCGCACTTGCACCATTTGTACGGATGATGGATAACATCTCTGAGCGACTTGGGTGGCTCTCGACAATGATTGTCATCGGCACGGTTGCCATTGGCTTTTACAATGTCGCTGCTCGCTATCTAGGTCGTTTTATCGGTGTCCAGCTATCATCCAATGTGTTTATTGAGATGCAGTGGTATATGTACTCACTGGTCTTCTTTTTTGGCTTTGCCTATCTATTAAAGAATGGCGGGAATGTTCGTGTGGACTTTATCTACGCCGACTGGCCTAAAAAACGCAAAGCTCGTCTGGACTTCTGGGGACATCTACTCTTCTTGGTCCCTTTCTGTCTACTGGGTATCTATGTCACCTATAATCCCATTTTAACCTCTTGGGGCTTACAGGCCAATGGGACATGGGGTGCGTGGGAAATGTCACCTGATGCGGGTGGTCTGCCACGTGCGCCGATCAAAACCATGATGATTGTGGCCTTTACCGTGTTGCTATTTCAGACATTTGCCGAGCTAATTAAGCTCCTCGCTATTCTGCGTGATGAGGAAGATCAGCTAGGCTTTGAACAGGTTGAGTCGGATGCGCCACTGAGAATCGAATAACCAAAGCTCGTTTGAGAGCGTTCAATCATTTTTCATCAAATCAATATTTTACGTCTGGAGTTACTCTTATGGGCTTTGAGTGGTTAGCACTTGCCATGTTTGTGCTATTTTTTGTTCTTATTTTATATGGATATCCGGTTGGGTTTTCCTTTGCTGGCACAGCCATCGTCTTCTGTGTTATTGGTGTCATCATCGGCGGGATTGACTTGAGACTACTACGTTTGCTCCCCAATCGTTGGTTTGGCACAATGTCAGACTTTACCCTACTCGCCATCATCTTCTTTGTCTTCATGGGGGCCATCTTCGAAAAATCGGGGCTGGCCGAACGCCTGCTAGAAACCGTTGGTATTTTGATGGGGCCAATGCGTGGTGGACTGGCCCTTGCCGTTGTATTTGTGGGGACATTGTTGGCGGCAGCCACAGGTGTGGTTGCGGCAACGGTCATTGTGATGGGCTTGATTTCATTGCCCGTGATGGTCCGATATGGCTATAACCACCAACTCGCGACAGGTATTATCACGGCATCGGGGACGATGGCACAGCTACTGCCGCCGAGTCTCGTTCTGGTTGTCTTGAGTGACCAGCTCGGTGTTAGTGTGGGTGATCTTTTCTTGGGCGCATTAATCCCTGGGCTAATTCTTTCGGGACTCTATGCACTCTATGTCCTGTTTATCGCATGGATTCGCCCCGAAGACGCACCTGCGTTGCCACCAGAGGCCCGTACTTTACAAGGTGCCGCCTTACTCCGCCGGACAATGGTTGCCGTTGTGCCACCACTCTTCCTCATCTTTGCTGTATTGGGTAGCATCTTCTTTGGCATTGCAACACCAACCGAGGCGGGGGCAGTGGGTGCGATTGGTGCATGTATCCTGACCGTCTTTAATGGTAATATGCGATGGAAATTGCTCCGAGAAGCAGCACAGTCAACCACCAACATCACGGCCTTGGTCATCATGATTCTCTTCTGTTCAACCTTCTTTGGCTTGGTCTTTGACGGCTTAGGTGGTCAGGTCTATGTGAAGAGTTTGCTGACAGGTCTGCCGGGTGGATTCTGGGGCTTTGTCATCGTTGCCAACATTGCTATCTTTCTGTTGGGCATCAACTTGGAATTTATCGAGATCAGCTTTATCGCCATGCCCCTCTTTGTACCGGCCGCGATTGAATTGGGTGTAGACTTAGTGTGGTTTGGCGTGATGATGGCGATCAATCTCAATATGGCCTTTATCTCGCCACCCGTTGGGTTCTCGCTCTTCTATCTTCAGAGCGTTGCGCCCGAAGAAGTGAAGACGGCGGATATCCACAAAGGGGCCTTACCCTTTATGGTGCTACAGGGAATCGCACTTGCGATTGTGATTATATTCCCACAGACTGTACAGTGGTTGGTGAGCCTGTCGGGATAGGCTGAAAATTGAAGGAATTGAAAGTGAGAAACGATTTCGTTTTCAGTTCTTTCAATTTTCCATTGACCGTTTTCAATTGGGCTTCAAACAAGAAAAGAGTTTAACCATGACAACAAACGAACAATCAACACGCTCTATCACGCTGACACCCAGCGCCATGAATAAGCTCCGTAAGGTGTCAACGGCCACACTGACATCACAACTGCTCAAACGGGGCTTTCACAACACCTTTCTGACAGGAATTTATCCGCTGCGGCCAGACCTGCGCATGGTGGGATATGCGTTGACATTGCGCTTTATCCCGACGCGGGAAGACTTGGTGGATACACTCTATGATAACACCGTCAATGTCCAGCGGCTTGCAGTGGAAGCTGTGCAACCGGATGATGTTGTCGTGGTTGATGCACGGGGCGATGTGCGTGCAGCCTCTTTTGGGCACATTTTAGGAACGCGTATTATGGTGCGCGGTGCGGCGGGGTTTGTCACAGACGGTGCATTGCGCGACACACCTGGGTTCAAAGAGCTAGAGCTAGCCAGCTACATCCGCGCCCCCCACGCCACAACATCATTTGTGGTCCATCATCCGATTGAGATGAACGTACCCATTGGCTGCGCAGGTGTTGCAGTACTACCAGGTGATGTCATGGTCGGTGATGGCGAAGGCGTGGTTGCGATTCCCGCTCATGTGGCCGAGGAAGTAGCGCACGATACATACGAACAGGAACTACAGGAGATATTCTTTCAGCAAAGGGTGGCCCAAGGCGAGAGCATCCTTGGTGTCTATCCACCGGATGAGGCGACAATGGCTGCATATCAGGTTTGGCGTCAAGAGCAGGATGATGAGTAGAATTCATGTAGTCGGGTAAGCACACCAGAAAGATCGTAGGGGCTTAATATATCAAGCCCCTACTGTCCTAAGATTTAGTGAATAGATATTCTGCCGTATCCCAAGCGTAGGTAAAGGCGTCACCACTCTATAGATGGCAATAGATGGGTCATCTCCAAATAATCGCTCTCTTTTTTGAAGCAAAGGACGGATGTATGATTATGGACACAACTTACCCAATCCGTATTTTGCTGATGAGTCAAATTTTTTTATTGGTGCTTTTTTTGCCCCAAGCCGTATTTGCACAACCAACAACCACACAATCAGATCAACCAACACAATTTGAAAACAACAAAATTTCGGGTCGAGTTTGGGTAGACCTAAATGCAAATGGCCTTCAAGACACGGATGAGCCGGGCATTGCCGATGTCCGTGTAACGTTGCTTGATGCCAATAATGCACCACTTAACACCACGTTTACCGATATCAATGGACAGTATCAGTTTATCAATTTGATGCCTTCGACCTATCGTGTTCGCTTTACCCAGCCCTTTGGGTATCAAGGTAGCCCAGCCAACGAGGGTGGTGATGATACACTTGATAGTGATGCACACGCTGGAACAGGGATCACAGAAGCCGTGAGCTTGGATGAGAATACACTACACCTATCTGCCGATGCTGGCTATTATCAGCTTGCTAGCATTGGCGGGCGTGTCTTTGAGGATCAAAATCAAAATGGGCTACAAGAAGATGTACTTGCGGAACCCGGTGTCCCAAATCTTGTGATAACGCTTTGGTTAGACGATGAGGGCGATGGTGTCCCCGATGAGGAAGTCAACCAAACAACGACGGACACTGAGGGGCGTTATGGGTTTGGCAATTTACCGCCTGGCAACTGGTATATTGTGGAGGGAGAACGCCCAGGTGGTTTTTCTTTTACACAGATGAATGTACAAGATGAGACAGGCGAACAGAGCTTGACCGCTATCGATAGTGATGTCAACCTTGAAACAGGGCAAACACCTCCACTGAGATTACTGTCTGGCGATCAGCTTGATACCGTTGATGTTGGGCTGATTCTTTCGTTCCCAGCAGCGATTGGCAATCGTGTGTTTGATGATCTGGATGGAGATGGGGTACAGGATCGCAACGACCCAGGGGTTTTGGGGATACAGGTCAATCTGTATCTGGATGCCGATGGCAATGGGACCCCGGATCGTCTGCTGGATGCCGTGATTACAGATGATGAGGGACACTACTGGTTTAACAGTTTGAACCCGCTTCGGGTCTATATTGTAGAATTTTTGCCGCCCACTGGCCGTGTTCTTAGCCCACAAAACAACAGTGGCAACGATATCCGAGACAGCGACCCCAACCCGAATACGGGCTGGACTGACCCTATCACGCTCTCACCAAGTGAAGTTGAAGATTCGATTGATGCTGGGCTGATGCCAATTCCAGATTCTGCGTCCGTCACAGGCGTTGTCTTTGAGGATCAGAATGGTGATGGTATACGTACATTGAACGAGCCAGGTGTTTTGGGGGCAACTGTCCAGTTATGGACGATTCTCGAAACATCACCCCCAGATGAATCGGGTGATAGTGATGTTGATGGGACTAACAGTGCAATGCCAGATGGCGTCCACGTTGCATCGACAACCAGGGATCGGTGCCAGCTTTGCCGACGTGGTCGAGCTGACCACCTATCTGGTCGGCGAAGACAGTCGCCAGCCCTGGTTTGATGCGCGCGATGCGGTCTATGCCGAGCATTTTCCGCAAGGCAATTATCCGCCCAACACGCTGCTGATCATCTCGGGGTTGGTGCAGCCCGCGATGAAGGTCGAGATCTCAGCGATTCTGCGACTGCCGGACTGAGCGATGCGCGCGTTCGCGGATCCCAAGGTTGCGGCCAGGTTCGATGCGTACCCGGAAGATACCCGGGCGGGGCTGTTGAAGGTGCGCGATCTCGTCTTCCAGGTGGCTGACGCACATCCCAGAATTGGCGCCCTGAGCGAATCTCTGAAATGGGGGCAGCCTGATTACCGACCGACCAGGAACCGGGTCGGCACGACCGTGAGGCTCGATGCGGTAAAGACGCCCTTGTCAGGTTACGCGGTCTATTTCCACTGCCAGACCGGTCTCGTTGAGCGGTTCCGTACGCTCCATGTCGATGCGCTTGCCTTCCAAGGCAACCGCGCGATCCTGTTCGATACGCACAGGCCGCCAGCGAACGCGCCTCTGGCGCAATGCCTCGAGATGGCCCTGACGCACCACTTGCGCTGAACCGGGGCAGGGATGTCCACTAGGCAGCGGCGTTTCCGGCCT
>JBCCFC010000064.1:0-20533 GCA_039029935.1 Chloroflexota bacterium | reverse complement strand
CGAACGCACCGCACGGATGATCAACGTGGTTGCAACGCGCAAGCTACCAATCTGGCGTCCTGGTGGTGGGTGGTCTGCTCCAAAGCCCACCCGCTCGCCAATCTGGGAGTCGGTGCGTTCTGAGTTGGGCGGGTTGTCTAAATCGCTTGGTTATGCGCTGGAAAATGAAGCCTATCGTGTGTTGCCCGCCTTTCTCGAAAAAGAATACGGTATCACTGTCACCGAGCGCTTTATCTGAGAATATATCAGCGAGGAAGAAGTCAACCTCTTCTCCAAGGGGGTGCAGCATGGCGAACCCATCCTCATTGTGGTGAGAGTAAGGGGAGGTTGGGTACAAACGATTTTAAACAACTGTATAAAAATATAGAGGTTGTTCGTGAGGCACAGGCGGCTGGGGAACAGCCCAACTATCGCATTTTACCGCTTTTTGTGACCCATATGGCTCATCGTCAGGCACTCCAGGCGGCGGAAAATGAAGGGATTCTTGTGGTACAAAGTTTTGAGTGGTAAAGTGGCAGGCTGCATGATACAAAGAATAAGTAAACCCCAATAAGTTTTTAGAAGTCCGACTTTTCATTGAGTGAGTATTTACACTGGCAGTCATGCCAAAAGTCGGACTTCTATTTCTAATTTCTTTTTTTGGTTTACTTATGAGGGCGTCATTCGTATAGAGTGATGCCCTCTTTTTTTGCGGATGAGTATCCCCATCCGCAAATTACAAGCTACAACCTGCCACTTGCCACTTGCCCTACTTCGCAATTGTATACTCAGGCGACAACACAATGAGGCTGAGTGCCATATTTACACGATCCATAGGTTCATCTAACTGTGCCGCTGCGCTACGAATGATGCCAAAGGTCTCAGGCGTCATTGTGTGATAGGTGAGCAACAGGTCGAGACGGTTGATCATGGCGTCTATGTCTGTTTCTGCCAAGGCCATCTCGGTGTCGAGATTGAGCAAGGCTGGGTCATAATAGTCTTCCTCAGTAGATTCTCCATCGCCGCCATCTTCTGGCTCTTCGCTGTCCATAGCATCGCTATCATCCACACCATCGCTATCATCTGGATCACCTGGCTCCTCTTCATCTTCGCAGTGTTCATCATCGTCTCCATTGATGATGGCGAATAAGCGTGGCTTCTCATCTTCTTGTTTGGCACTACGAATAACTGTTTCATCCTCTTCTGCCTCTACTTCTTCCGTTGTTTCTTCTTCCATTGATGCCAGCATAGCGATTTCTTCCTGAACTTCTAAAATCATTTGCTCTTTTCGCTCCATTGGCATTGCGGCCTCGAAGATGGCAGAATCAAACAAATTGGCGGTTGAAATCGTTGTCAAAGAGGTTGTAATCTGAAATTCGGGCGCAACCAAACCAGCATCAGCAACGGGACCAATGGGCTGATAACTTGGGAGGAAAAAGTTAAAGACGCTGGGTGCAAACAGAATATATTGGAGTATTTCTTCTCTAAAATTGTCAGGCGCAAAGGTATATTCACCGGACTGATTGGCCGCGTTAAATGTGCGACAGAGCGAGATATAGCGTACCAGCGGCTCACGCAACATGCCATTGGCTGGGTCTGTCATGTAATTGAGATCACGTGCCTCTTCATCGAGCAGGATCGCGCGTACAACGGCTTTCAAGTCGCCACGGACGCCTGCACCATTGTCGTTAAACGTTGCAGCCACGCGTGAGATATAGGCGGGTGTGGGGTTGGACTTAACCAAACGCTGGATGAGCAATCGACCCATAAATGGGCCGACATTGGGATGATTGAACAGGTTGTCGATAGCAGCCTCAATGTCCTGCATGGTGGTTTGCCCTGCGGGCACGACTGTGCCATTGAGCAATCTTTTTTCACCCGGCTCGTGTTCTTGCTCATAAGGAATCATCGGCACATATTGAACCCCCCAAGCGTTCAGGAACCACTCCTCATCAATGACAAATTCTTCCCCTTCCTCGGCCCAATCTGCGACTTCCTCTGGGTTGGGTGGCATCGCCAATCCTGTGAAGATTTTGGCGAATTCTGTAATATCAGCGTTGGTGTAAGTTGGAATCGGATCGCCATTTTCGTCCAGTTTCTCTGTGCCATCTTGGTTCAGTTCAAAGAGGCCGATACTGAAAAGTTGCATCACCTCACGGGCATAATTCTCGTCGGGATAACGGTTCTTAGAAGGGTCCGACTTGCGATTGCGCATGTGGCTGAGATAGATGCCCATGGATGGGTGCAGGGTGATTGCCAGCAGCAGGTCACGATAATTGCCAAAGGCATGGGTGAGCAGTAGGTCATAGTAGCTGGCAGCACTGCGTCCATTTTCATTGATATCTTCGACATTGCGCGAAATTACAAAAATCTCGCTGAGGGCAAAGGCGACACGTTGACGTACCACATCGGGTGAGGTCATGATATGCTGCCACCAACTCCAGTCAAAGGTAAAGGGAAGTTCAAAGGAATCTGCGGGAAACAATTTTACGTAATCAATCACCAACTGCTCAATGCTGTTGATGGGTAACTCAAACTGTGCCTCTAGCCACGCCTCAATGCCTGTATCCTTGACCTCTTGAACCAGTTCGTAATTGGCCCCCAAGGTCGCTTGGACCAAGAAGCGCGCTGCCTGTGCCTCTGGTGAGAGATTGATGTTGATTGGCTGCACCAATTGTCGCCCCGCAGAACTCACGGCACTGGACAACCCTGATTGGGGTGCGCTGGCATGGGCATAGGCAGTGGGCAGATAGGATGCGGCTGCGGCGGCTCCTAGCACACCTGTTGCTTGCAGAAAATTACGTCGATTAATTCTGATTGACATTTGTTGTACCTCGTTTTTATTTATCCTAAGCTAGTTTGCTTGGTTGAATGTTCAGTTTCGGTCTACGGACGATGAATCCTTTGCACAAAGCATACATTTATCTCTATAATTGTCGTTTTACTTATTTCCGATATATCTTGTTGATTCTGTCTCTTACATCTAAAGAGCAGGTTTGTCATGTGCGTGATACACCAGATTGCAATGAACTTTTAACAAACTTGCAACAAAAAAGAGGACTTCATCCTACGCAGATGAAGCCCTCTTTTTTGTGAACAACTCAGTTCCTGATTTTATCCCCGCGTGACAAACGGCAAGAAAGAGCGGAATGGCTGCTGATTGGTGTTGACTGGCTTGCTCTGTGTTGGCGACTGCACCGGATTCAAGGATACTGTCTCAACTGCACGAGGCAGCACACCCAATGGCATCGTCTCCGAACTGGTCGTGTAAAAGCGGTCGATATTGGGGAAGATGGTGCTTAGATCGGATTTATCTACACCAAACCAGAGGGCCAACTCCGAGAAATATTCGTCAACAGAGGTGGTTGGGATGAGGTTGCCACGACCAACATCCAATGGTCCATCTTGACGTAGATTTGGGTAGTTGCCATAAAGCTGGCCTCCCTGAACAGCACCCCCCATGACGATTTGGTTACCGCCCCAGCCGTGATCCGAGCCACGTCCATTGGAGGTAAGTGTGCGACCAAAGTCGGAGGTGGTAAAGGTGGTCACTTTGTCGGCGACACCGAGTTCGGTCAGGGCGGCGTGGAATTCGCTAAGTGCCTTGCTCACTACTGGTAGCATTGCGCCCTGTGCGTTAATGACTTCATCGTGATGATCCCAGCCTCCAAAGAGGACAAAGAACGTCTGTCGCTTCATGCCCAGAGTTTGGCGGGCGGCGATGGTCTTGGCGATCATCTCCATATTCTTGGAGAGATACCCTGGCGAGAATTGGGTTGTTAATGGTTGAACACCTGCAACAGCAGCATTGAATTCCTGATAGGCCGATAGCGAGTTGCGGGTGGTGTTGATAAACGTCTGCTCAAAGAGATTGCGATATTGCAGGTCAAGCATACTGTCAATGGCGGCAGTGCGCAGTTGGATAAAGGGATCATCAGCATACCACTCTTGCTCTTCGCCCTGTCCTGTTCCATAGCCCCCCAGCGACGGTGCGCCATTTGGCCCGATGCTATATTCGGCGACAGTGCTGCCAGCCTGGAAGATATTGCTACCAGAGAGTGAGATATTCATGGAGATGTTGTTGCTAGTATTCAGGTTGTTCATGACATCAGCCATACGTCCAGCCCATCCATAAGCGGAACGCTTATCAGGGACAGATGTCTGCCAGTGCATAATCTGGTCGCTGTGTGAGTACAATCCCAGTGGTAGTTTGGCGACTCCAGACTCGTACCCATTTTTGTCGGTTGGCTCGACCAGTGTGCCAACATTGGCGACAAAGGCCAGATTGCCATCGTTGAATAACTGCTGAACCTCTGGCATTCCTGGGTGAACACCATATTCACGGCCATCGCCGCCTGTCACGTTGAGGGGTAAGAGGGTGTCCTTGGCAATCGCCAAGTCGGAGCGGATGGCTTGGTAATCGGCATATTCGCTATCAGTACGTGGGACCAACATATTGAAGGAGTCGTTGCCACCTGCTAACAAGACGCAGACCAGTGCCTTGTAGTCTTCTTCTTGACCCGCTAAATAGGGTGTGCTGTTTAACCCCTGTGCTGCGGCCACATTGGTCATACCCAAGTTCATCAGGCCGGAGAAAAGTGCGGTTGAGCCAACGGCGGCACAACTGGCTTGACCCATAAATTGACGGCGTGAAACTGTTCGTGTTGTCATGATTATATTTCCTTTTAACTAAGTTTGCTTGTTTGTATCAGTTACTCTATGCTCAATTTAGCGATTCTGCCCCTCAAATTAGTCTTGGTTCGTTAAAATTATGTCTCAATCAGTGGGCGGGCATTGCTACCCACTTCTTGTATTTATTTTGTTTATTCTGTCTTTCATTCACTTTGTGTCTTCACTTCTATAGAGCAGTTGGGTGCGGGGATAGATACATTGATTTTGGAAAATGGTAGAAATTTGGGGCGGACGCAAGGCCACGCCCCTACTATTGTGCCACCTGCAACTTGCCCTATTTCAATATCGCATATTCGGGTGACATGGTGAACAGGCTGAGGGCCATCTCCACCCGACCTTCGGGCCAATACTCGACTTGTGAGGTGGCATTGCGAATAATTTCACGGGTTTCGGCTGTCAATGTGCCATAGGTTAACAGCAAATCAAGACGATCAATCAGGGCATCAACATCAGACTGTGCCAAGGCAATTTCTGTGTCCAGATTTAAGTAGGCGATGTCTGTCCCTTCTTCCCAATCCTCTTTCTTTCTACCCATCATTTTTCGGGCATCTTTTGCGCCAGCCAGTTCTTCGAGCATGGCATCACGGATGGATTCTTTGGTTTCGATATAGATCGCACCCCATGAGATCATGTCGTAGAGATAGTTAGCGGCAGAGACGGTTGTCAGTGCGTTGGTGATCTGGAATTCGGGTGCGACGAGTCCGGCGTCGGCAATGGGACCAATAGGTTGATGGTCGGGCTGGAAGAAGTTGAAGACACTGGGCGATTCCAGTACATTTTGGAAGAGATGATCGTTGATCTCCCAAGGTTTGTAGATCAACTCACCGGAACGGTTCATGACGTTAAAGGTGCGTAGCAGGGAAACATAGCGCACAAACGGCTCTCGTAACATGCCGCTCGACTCGTCATCCATATAGCAAAGGTCGCGCGCCTCTTCATCAAGCAGAATCGTCCGCACCACTGCCATCATGTCACCACGCACACCTTGGCCGTTGTCGTTAAAAGCAGTGGCAACCCGTGAAATATAGGCGGGGCTGGGGTTGGATTTGACCAGGCGTTGGGTGAGCAGCCGCCCAATAAAGGGACCGACGTTGGGGTGGTAGAAGAGGTTGTCAATAGCGTCCTCAATGTCCTGTACCCCGCTCTGCCCAGCCGGGACCACCGTGCCATTGAGTAGACGCTTTTCGCCGAGTTCATGCTCATGCTCTACCATCATCATGGGGACATGCATCGAACCAAGCCAATCCGGCCACAGAAAATAGTCCTCATCCACCTCAAATTCATAGCCCCATTCCGCTTCGTCTGCTGCAACCTTCACCGGGTCCGGTGTCAACGTCAACCCAGTGAAGATTTTGGCAAACTCGGCGATGTCGGTATTGGTATAGGTAGGAATGGGGTCGCCGTTTTCATCGAGTTTCCACGTGCCATCTTGGTTGAGTTCAAAGAGGCCAATGGTAAAAAGTTGCATGACCTCGCGCGCATAGTTTTCATCGGGGTAACGGTTGACGGAGGGGTCTGCTTTGCGGTTGCTGAGATGGCTGAGATAGACACCCATACAAGGGTGGAAGGTGACATCACGCAATAGGTCGCGGAAATTGCCAAAGGCGTGGAGGAGTAGTAGATCATAGTAGTTAGCGGTTCCCTGTGCATTCTCTTCCAGCAACTCTGCACGGCGAGAGACCACGAGAATTTCACTCAGCGCAAGGGCAACGCGTTGACGCAGTAAATCCGGTGAATTGAGTGTCCGTTCCCACCATGCCCAATCAAAGTAATACCACCAAGGGTCAAGCTCTTCATGATACTGTGTAAAATACGCCTGATAGCCCTCGACCAGCGGTTCGAGTCTGCTCGCGGGAATGGCGAACTGCTCATCCAGCCATGCCTCGATGCCCTGATCTTTGACCGCTTGAATCAAGTCATAGTCCGCCCCCAAAGTGGCCTGCACCAGAAAACGTGCCGCCTCCGCTTCTGGTGAGAGATTGATGTTGAGCGGCTGCACCATGCGCCTATTGTTAGGGGATGCACCTTTTGATTCCGTAACGTTATTGGCGTAAGCAGGCTGTATGCCAGAGAAAGCACCTGTTGCCGCACCGCTGAGTACGCCTGCGCTGAGTACACCCGTTGCCTTGAGGAACGTCCGCCGATTTAGTTTGGTAGCCATTTATGCCATCCTTTAGTCTATCTTTTTATGTCAAAAGCATTGTTTGATAAAGTATTCGTCTACTGAGTAGCAGACACAGCCATTACTGCTCTGCCTCTTGTCTTGATTGAATGAACTCGAACATGAAATTTTCTTTGTCGTTCTAGCTAATGAGGTGTGGGGTAATTTTTTACGAATCTTTTACAAAATTCGAGCTTGTGAAATATGTGTGGATTGTGTAGGATGCTGTCATGGGCAAATAGAATCCGAAAAAAAGATAGTGTGCCGCCCCTATCCGTGTCTGATGCTTTTGACACGGATAGGGGCGGTACACTATCTTTTCGGTATGTTATTCAACTATTCTTGGCTACTACAAATTACTGTATAACGGAGTATTCTTATGCTTGCGTCCCATTATGCTGATTTTGCCGCTCTTCCTCCAACATATCAAGTATCGTGTCCACATTCGGTGGTGGATCATCACACTCGGCAAGGACCTTGAGACTGTGGATGCAATCGACCAAGAGTGGATAGTCAAACACACCATCATTCTTTAGATCATCCAGAACACTCTGCCAAACGGCAACTGCGCGCTCATCTCCCAGCCCAGCCAACGCCATTGCATAGCGAGATTCGTGCCCTGTCATGGTCGAGTGGAACTTGGCATTGCCCTTTTCATAGATTTGGAGGGCGCGTTCAAAATGGGCTTTGCTTTTAGCAAGTCCTTTGCCTTCTGGGAGGCGGCGATAGACCAAGCCCAAGCCAATATTGGGCCATAGTGCTTCGTTTCGATTCGTCTTAATCGACTTTTCAAAATATCGACGTGCTTTGTCGTAATTACCCATGCGCATGTAACAGTTGGCTAAATTATTAAAGGGTAGATGTTCGCCAGTTTGAATGCGGATCAACTTTTTATATTGCTCAATCGCTTCTTTATAGCGTTCTTGCGTCAGATACATGTTGCCCAACGAGCCATAAACCGTATGATCTTCTGGGTCAATGTCGATCACCTTCTGGAAATACCTCTCTGCGGTTTCATAGTCCTGTTGAAATGCATAACAGCGGGCCATGCATTCGTAGGTAAAGGCTGAGTTTGGCTTCTTCTCAAGGGTACGATGCCACCATTTCATCGCTTCCTCTTCGTTGCCCAATTTGTAATAGGCATCGCCAAGGCTTTGCATGGTATCTGGGTTATCTGGCGCCTTGTAATAGGCCATCTTGCTATATTTTAGTGCCTCCTCGGGCTTGGCTATCTGTATATTGATGGCGCAAAGACCCACCGCCGAAACGACCCACAACTCATCATCACGCATCGCCTCGGCCATACGCATCACCTGCTGCCAGACATCAACGGCTGCTTCACCTTGTCCAATACGCCAATAGACCTGTGCCATGTTTACCATAATTTGGACGCGCTTTCTCTCCAAGCCTTTATCCTGTGGCAATGACAACAATTGCATACGCAGCTGCTGGAGCTTGTGTTCGCTATACTCATACTCCATATTTCTGGGCATATCGCCTTTGGGTTTTCGGTGTTTTCTTTTGATACTTTTCATCTTAATTTGACCTCTATCAGTACCTTGTTATTTACCTTTTCATTAGGCTTCATGCCATTGCTCAATCACATTCAGCTTTTCCAGCAATTTTACCAAGCCATTATGATCCGTATAAAACATCCCATTCTGCTGCATAAACTGCTTGGCTGGCTCACTAAACCCGCTGTGTGCATAGAACCAGCAGCGGACTTGTGCATGCCCCCTGTCTTTGGCAAGATTTTGCGCGGCCTCAAAAAAATGCTTGACATCGGGTTGATTGACTGGTGTCTGCCAATTTTTGACTTCAACGACCCAAGGTGGCTGGTTGGCGCCTCTAGGCAGACCGTAGAGATCGATCTGGTAGGGGCGGGTTGCACCGGGTGGCTGTGTCATGGTGGTGAATACGCTCTCAAAACGGTCGAGTTGCACATCCGTTGCATGGTTGAAGAATGCACCCGTGACGCGTTGGTCGTTGAAATGTCGTTTCATGAGCTTGTCAATAAACATTTCAGCAAAGCGACCTGTCCAGAAACGGAGGTCGCCTTTGAGTTTGCCAATGAGTTCTTTCTGATATTGGATGATTTCCTGTGACACTTCCGCCTCCATTTGGCGGATGGCGTCATCACGCATGAGTTGCGCAATCTCCCAGCCAAACTCAATGCGAAGGACATGTGCCAGCATGGGGTCAGAAAGGCCACCATAGAAGCCGCTGCTTCGTTCACGCGCTAGGTCGTAACGGATCAGTTCACGCAAGAGTTGGTTGCCTTCATCTTTGGTCAGTGGCAAGCCTAAATCACTGATAATCTGCTCAATGTAGACCTCGGTCGTCGAGTATTGGGTGAGATAGAGTAGTATCCTTTTGGCATGGGGTTGGTTGAACGTCTCCATTGCCTGAAAAAAATTAATTTGCCAAAACTGGCGAATATATCCTGCTTGGTCCTCGGCCTCAAAGGTAAGCGTGGCCTTGACCCCTTTCTCGGTTGCTAAATCGCCCTTGCGATATTTACTGTTAAACAGACACCAGATATAGTAAGGGTGTCCATCGACTAGACGACTGATACTATAGGCCATATCTAGCGAGATGTTGAGCTTACGCTTTCTGGCAAATTTGCGCACCAACTCGGCGCAGCCCCCTATCGGCAATCGTTTGATATAGGTTGTACCCACACGCCCCAACATAGCGCCAGCCAATGCCTGTTGGGTCAAAATTGTGACCTGTGATCCGGCGATCAGCATGGGGGCGCGTGAGGATTCCGCCGCTGTTGCAAAGGAGCCTGTATATTTCCCATACTTGCGCGTACATGCTTCATCACGATAGAGTACTTGGTCGAGCCGTTGAAACTCGTCAAACATGACGATAATGCTTACCCCTGTTCGCGATGCAACAGTATGTGGGAGATTATGAAAAATGCTCTTGATGTCACCCGACGTCAAACTATCCTTCTTTTGCAAGCGTTCCCAATAGCGAAGATGATTCAAGATCACGGTTTCATCTATTTTTTCTGCAATAGAGCGTAACTCTTCTAACGGTATAGGGGGTTCAAAAGCAAGCATGGCGTCACGGGTGCGATAGGCAAGAAACTGTTGAATAAATGAAAAAAAGTAGACCTCGACTAATTCTCTAATCCAAATCTCATCCTCACCCAACTCAAAATAAAAGGGCATGACATCCTCGCGCGCCCAAAAGAGACGATTGTAGAAACGCTCCATGATGGCGGTCTTGCCATACCGTCGGTGCGACACCAACGCCTCGCTGCGTCCATATTTATCCGCCACCATCCCCGCCCACTCCATCAGCACGGCCATCTCCTCTTCGCGGTCAGTGAACATGCCCTCGCCTACCCGCTCAGGGATAGGGTCGGGACGGTCTGGGTCATTTGGTCTTTGTGAACTCATCTTCTTCCTCCAATTCTCGCTTAACATCAGGCGGCACTACCAGAGTGTGTAGTCAAGACCTCTGATAGGTGTTCAATTTTTGCGCAAAAATTGAAAAACTATCAGAGGTCGACACCATGCATATCCCACACCCCATCACCCAATCTCATTCCCTTCTATCGCCCCTCATCCTTTCTCATTCACATAAATTCCAGATTGCTTGCCATCATGAATCACATTATTGTAGATGGTTGGGGGTTCCATTACATATATTGATACAGTGACCTGAGATTGAGGTGATATCATAGCCGCAGAAATTACACGCGTCTGTTCGGCTAACTTTTCATGAAGCCAACAAATTGATCAATGTTTCTATTGTAATATGATACATCAACGTGTAGAGAAATCCAATTCTTTTTTGCCAAACAAAAAAGGGGTTGAAGTCGTTTTCAAACCAGATGACAACCCACGTGTTTCGATGTATACTTTGACCCATTGTTTTATGATTACAACAACAGGAGAAACACATCATGAAAATTACCAATGTCAAAGTAGACATCTGCAAATGGCCTTCTGCGCCTTGGAAAACAGGCGTTGGGACAACGTTTGGTGGCACACAGCAGCTTGGCATCGTCACGGTTGAAACTGATGAGGGTGTCAGTGGCAACGCCTTTTTGGGGTCATCACGCATGGGGGCGCATCACTTTGCCCCGGGTCTTATCGAATTCATCAAGCCTATGTTGATGGGGCGCAATCCACTGGATATCGGCAAAATTTGGTGGGAGATGTGGAAGATGAACCGCTCGGTGTCCACCTACATCATCGGAGCCATCGACATCTGTCTGTGGGATATCAACGGTAAGATGGCGGGGCAACCCATTCATCGACTACTTGGCACATGCAAAGATGCTGTGCCTGCCTACTCCAGCACGGCCTATCATGACACCATCGAAGCCTATGCGGAGGAAGCCATTCACTTCAAAGAGCTTGGCTGGACTGCACATAAACTGCACCCGCATGGCGAACCGATGGCTGACATCAAAATTTGTCAGGCTGTGCGTGAGGCGGTAGGTGATGAGATGAAGTTGATGCTCGATTCGATGTGGGCCTATCAATATGAAGATGCACTGCGTGTCGGGCGGGCTATTGAAGAGCTAGACTACTATTGGTATGAAGACCCACTGGTAGAGGAAGACATCTACAGCTATGTCAAGTTACACCAAAAGCTGGACATCCCTATCATGTCCACCGAGTATGCACCGGGGCGTTATTATGGCATGACACAGTGGATCACCCAATATGCCACTGATATTTTGCGTGGTGATGTGGCGGTGACAGGTGGCATTACACCATTGGTACGTCTCTGTCATCTGGCTGAGGGCTTCAATATGAAATGTGAGATTCATCATGGCGGCAACAGTCTTAACAACGTGGCAAACTTGCATGTGACGATGGCTGTACCCAACTGTGAATTTTATGAGGTCTTCCCCTGCACAGGAGCCAATCAATATGGATTGGTTGAAGATATCGAAGTCGATGACAAGGGCATGGTCTATGCACCGACCAAGCCAGGGTTAGGCTATGAGGTTGACTGGGATTTGGTTAAGCGTGAACATATCGGGGTGGCTGAGTAGGATTGGGTTTTGCGATGGAATGGCGAAGAAACCGAGTTTTTGCCGAAAATTCGGTTTCTTCACCACATCATCGCAAACGTAACTGTATGCACAACAACTTCAATAAACTGTGGCTCGGCCAAACCATCTCACAGGTTGGTACATATTTGGGTGCGTTAAGTCTGCTTGCGATTCTCTACTTGGATGCAACCCCCACACAGATGGGGATGCTGGAAACACTGCGCGCTTTGCCAGCATTGCTCATCGGCTTAGTCGCTGGTGTCTGGGTAGACCGATGGCGTCGTCGTCCTATTTTAATCTACACGGATATAGGCCGAGCCGTGTTGTTACTGTTGGTCATCCTACTCGCCTTTGCCAACGTATTACATATCAACCATCTCTACCTCATCGGTTTACTCAGTGGTACACTCACAGTCTTCTTCAACCTAGCCTACCGATCCTATCTACCCTCGCTGGTGTCATCACAACAGCTTGTGCGCGCCAATGCACGGCTAAGTAGCACAGAGTCTATCGCTGAAATCGCCTCCCCCGGATTAGGTGGCCTGCTGGTACAATGGATTGGTGCGCCGTTGACGTTGTTGGCCGATGCAACCAGTTTCCTCTTCTCTGCCGCCATCATCAGCCGCATTCCCAACACAGAGCCAATACCATCGGGTCCAGCCAACAAACAAGCAATATCCATTGAAATTCTTGAAGGCATCCAAACGCTCCTCCACCATCGCCAACTACGCGCCTTGGCCGGAGCCTCCGCCACACGCAGCTTTTTTGGCGGATTCTTTGCAGCCCTCTACAGCCTCTATGTCCTTCGTGATATTGGGCTATCACCCACACTGCTGGGTATTCTCATCGGTGCAGGTGGCATCGGTGCATTGGTTGCAACACTGTTGATTGAGCCGCTTTCACAGAGAATCCGACCCAAAACATTGTTTATGGGTTCGTTATTCGGGTCCGGTCTACTCGGTCTGTGTGTCCCACTCGCCCAAGGAAGCCAATACCCGATGCTCTTGCTATTCGGCTCGCAACTGTTGGGCGACTTCTGTCTCGCCATCTACTTCATCCTTGAAATGAGCCTACGCCAATCCAGCACCCCCATACACCTACTGGGCCGCGTCAACGCCAGCTTTGAGTTTGTCACCCAAGGCATCGGTACAGCAGGCATCTTCATCGGTGGCTTCGTGGGGGCGACCCTCGGCATGCGCCTTGCGCTGACCCTAGCCGTCTGTGGTATGATAGGGGCAGTCGGGTGGATTGTCGGTGTTGAGTTTGAAGAGACAGGGTGACAGGGTGTGATGGTGTATGGGTGTGATGGTGTATGGGTGTGATGGTGTATGGGTGTGATGGTGTATGGGTGTGATGGTGTATGGGTGTAGGAATCGGTTATTTAACCCTTCAACTTTTCAACTTTTCAACCTTTCCACTCTTCAACCTTTCAACTTTAGAAACACAAAGGATATCATGGAAACGAATCAAGTCGTTGAGTTGCCAACGCAAGCAGAAGTCGATCAATTTGTCCAGAAAAATTTGCCTTGGAATTTTGGCGTCAATCTTGTTGATATTTCGTTTATCACAATGGGGTTGAGCCTGATTTCACGTGAGACAGTGATGCCCGTTTTGGTGAGTAACCTCACGGGGTCTAAGCTGGCGGTGGGGATGATTCCTGCCATCTTTAGTTTGGGGTTCTATCTGCCCCAACTCTTTAGTGCGAATTTCTCAGAGCGGATGCGCTACAAAAAGCCCTTTGTGATGTTTTGGGGGGGCTTGGGCGAACGTGTACCTTATGGGTTAATGGCGGTTGCCATCTGGCTCTTTGCCCTTTCAAACCCTGTGTTGGCAGCAGCATCCATCATGTTACTGTTGGGCGTGACAGCGTTCTCGGCAGGCTTTGCCACGCCTGCGTGGTATGACATCATCGGCAAGGTCCTGCCCGAAAATCGACGTGGCGTTTGGTCGGGTGTCAGTCATGGATTGGGCGCATTTATCTCGATACTTGGTGCGTATATCATTGGGATCATCCTCGAAGCCTATGCCTATCCCAACAACTTTGCCATTCTCTTTGCGCTGGCCTTCATCGCTACAGCCATCTCGTGGGTCGGACTGGCCTCAAACCGTGAACCGCCCAGCATTGTGATCAAAGAAGAGATTCCACTGAGACGCTACTTACGGCAGTTACCAACGGTGCTACGCGACAACCATAACTATCGTCGTTTTCTTATCAGCCGCACCATGATTTATCTGGGCGCAATGGCAAGCAGTTTCTTCATCGTCTACGGCACAGAAAGGTTTAGCAGCGATGCCACAAGTATCGCCGCGCTGACCGCTACGATGACGGCTGTGATGGTGGCAAGCAAAGCTGTCACCAACGTGGTGTGGGGCTTGATGGGCGACCGCATGGGACATAAACTTGTCCTGACCGTTTCAGCATTTGGCATGGCATTGGCCGCATTGGTGGCGTGGATGGCTGCATCAACCCTATGGCTGGGGCTGACATTTGTGTTGCTTGGTGCGTATATGGCCGCCGATGAGGTGTCATCGCTTAACATCATCCTTGAATTCTGTGCGCCTGAAGATCGCCCTACCTACATCGGCTTGACCAACACATTGATGGCACCAGCGTTGACACTCTCACCCCTTATCGGTGGTATTTTAGCGACGCAGTTAGGCTATACAGGCATGTTTGTTGTGGCATTAGTGTTGGGCTTGGTTGGTGCTGTGATGTTGGCTGTGTGGGTGAAAGAGCCGAGAGGGCTGTCAACATAAAAAGGTCAGGCATACATGATCGTTCATGTACGCCTGACCTTCTCTCTGGCATATCATGTATTGTCTTAGTCTTGGCGTAGAGGCTGTGCAAAGGCTTTCTGATACAATACATAATATGACTCCGCCGCATTTCCCTCAGTCCCCATCCTTGAGACTCTGTCACTAGATGCACCGTCCCCTTCAATCTCAGTCCAGATAAATTGGCCTTTAGAGGTAATAGGAACATCGCTCATTGGCTCATTTGGTGTGTGTTTGTCAAACTTTTCAGGAGCTTGACGTTGTTGATCGGTCTGCCCTTCCCAACCCCATTTGATACCTATACCGTCGTAGTATAAGGGTTTACCGTTTTCGTCAAGCAAATCAACATACACATTGTGGTCGCCTCCATTCTCTTTCTGTGTGAGATGATGTACGCCCCGCACCCGCCAGTACTGCTGGCCCGGAGGCCCTGTTTGCGGTATTGTCACCTGTTTGAGTTGAACATTAGCCTTCGCTGCATTGCCCAAAATGACGGCTGGGTTGGTTGTTTCTCGTTTCAAAAATTCATCTCGATATTTGCTACAATCAAATGACATTGTATTCTCCTTCCTGTCTAAACAAAATGAACATTAAACCTTGTTGATGTCCTCAAGCATATAGTATCGTTCCCTGCTTGTCTGTCGAACAAAATATGATTTTCTTGTCGTTGTTTGTTCGACGCTACGACGTAGCTGAAGTGAGCGTCGAACAAACTTTGATAAGGAACGCGGATTAAATAAACTACCCAGTATGGACATCAATCGGTACATTCCCGTCAACCCCAATGTGCAGATATTAGTGAGATGGTGGTGGTGGCACTGGCTGCGGCACTACCGCTTTCTGAAATAGTACATAATACGATTCATGTTCACGACCATTCAACCCCATCATAGACACTCTGTCACTCAGCCAATCATGTCCCTCAATCTCAACCCAGATATGCTGGTGGGCAAAGATAGGCACATCGGTCATGGGTTCATCAGGCGTGATTTTGTCAAACTTTTTGGGACCACTGCCTGGGTGCTGATGCTGTTCAGGTGTCTCCCCTTCCCATCCCCACTTGAGACGAAGATTGGGGTGCTGGGGATAACGCATGGGTTGCCCCTGTTCGTCCACCAAATCAGCATATACATTGTGGTCGCCTCCATTCTCTTCGGAAGTGAGGTGATGTACCCCCAATGCTCGCCAATAGTGCTGTCCGGGTGACAGTTCATGTTGCGCTGTCACCTGTGTCAATTGAACGCCATCAACCGCCGCATTGCCTAAAATGATCGTTGGGTTGGTTGCTTGGCGATCAAAAAATGCTTTTCGATAGTGTGTACAATTAAATGCCATTGGATTCTCCTTGCATACAAATAAAATTTTCTATTTTGATATGGCTGTTTGATGTCTAGTACAGGTGGACTCAAATAGATGTGCAATCGTGGATGAATGCCATTCGGACTATCGTCCGACACTAAGGCAGGATGCCTAAGCTACTTTATTTGCACACGCACTTACGCCCGATTGGACTAGAGTCTCGGGAGGTATCTCTAGATGTTCCAAGCATAGCCAGACTTCTCTGGACACCTCCCGAAGGTCTTAATTTACATCGCCTACAGCAATTCCCACTGATTATTTCGTTTTAAAATTGCTGTACGCTGGAAGACATCTTTGTATTGAATTTCGAGTGCGCGACCAAAGATTGTCTGGATGTCTAAAACCTCCCCCTGTTTGAAATTGCCAGCGATGAGGTAGTATTTTGGCTTTGGTGTAAATCGTAATGTCATATTGGGCTGTGTTTCACAGACAAATGTGCCATGTCCCGACATACCAATACCAACGGCGGCAGCATGTTCTTTATTTGTCTGTGACACGGGTACATCTGTATCTGTATGGACAACCAGAGAGCCAAGTGCATCCTTATCGCGTTTTCGGTCCTCAAAATGAAAGGTATCATTGGGCGCATCGTAGTCCAACAGGATACTATTGGGTCCCTGTTTTGGGTCTGCAGGCAAACATTGACTGGCGGTAAATTGGATGCCGGGTACCAATATCCCAGAGCGACTCCATACAAAGTTATAATCAAGCGACCATTGAAACTCCAACGTTGTATTTGTGTAAGCGTATTTGGAAAGCCAAGCCAGTGGAAACACATTGCCAACCGCACCTTCAACATCAGGCATTTGTTGGAATATAGCAAAATTTGTGTTATTACAAGACTGATTTTCTACGATTAAAGAATATTGAGACATTGCCTTTCCTTTTAAGGTTATTTTATAAATGATATAGTCTATTATTGTCCGGCCCGATATCTAAACTATTTTAATAGACCACGCATACAGCGTCGTATCATCCTTGTCTGTCGAACAAAGTATGATAGGTTTGTAGAACAGAGTATGATTTACTTGTCGTTGTTTGTTCGACAGACAAGTGTTGAACGTGATTCGTAATCATTGCGAGCGTGGTGAAAAGTGCTTGTAATACAAAAATGCGAGTCGTATATCACTGGTAAATAGATTTTTTGACATAGACGTTGTTGGAGAAGCGGCTGATGGAATGGAGACGATTGCCCAAATCAAACGCCTCCAGCAAGATGTTGTCTTGCAGGGTTGTCTATCATTTTAGTATAGAGCAAAAAATCAAGTTTGATCTCTGGCAATACTCGGGAATACTCCGAAAACGCTTCGAAGATACTCGGAGATAGCTGCAAGTAAGCAATATATATCGCTGTAGAGCTACTGGTCTGCACGTTATCGAGTGATAGCGTATGCGTATGGTATAATTGGCAGAACTACAAATCAAAGGTTAAATGGGCTTTCAACTCGTTGCGCAAAAAATGATTGCATTGGTGTTCGAAGTCATAATTAAGGAGGTTCTCATGTCTGTTGCAGTTCAAACACTTTCTCCAACAGCTTATTTGGCACAGGACCGTCGAAGCCGCGTCAAAAGCGATTACATTGATGGTCACGTTTACCAAATGGCGGGTGCGAGCCTAAACCATAATCTGATCGTCGCGGCCATCGTCGGTGAGTTGTATATTCATTTCCAGAACCACCCATGTCGAGTCTTGCCAAGCGATATGCGTGTCCGTATGGGGGGTTCCTACGTCTATCCTGATATCGTCATTATCTGTGATTCCCCCAAAGTTGAAAGTAACGACATTTTGCTGAACCCGGCCGTTGTCATTGAAGTGCTTTCATCTTCGACTGAGGCTTATGATCGTGGCGATAAGTCAAAACAACTCCGTACCATTCCATCACTCAAAGAATATGCACTGATTTCACAGAAAAATCCACACATCGAACACTATATTCGACAACAAAACAATCAATGGTTGTTTTCTGAAACATCCAGTACTGATAGCACTATGTACCTACCATCTATCGATTTCACACTGAATTTAGCAAAAATTTATCGAGATATTGACTTTGAATAAGGTGAATCAACAGAAATGACGACACTATCAGACTACGATCAACAAGTAAAACAGATCAATGCACAGAATCAACCCATCTTTGTCGGTTTTGAAAACTGGCTGGATGAATCTGGACTGACCCGCAAAACAATCGAAAATCACATCGTCAATATGTCATTCTTTTCAGAGTACCTAGTCTACTATGACCCGCTGATTCCGCTCAACGAGTCGGATGCGGGTGACGTATTAAGTTTTCTAATCGATTGGTTTCCGCGCAAAGCAATGTGGTCATCGCCCAGTGCCAGCAAATCATACATGACAACGTTCCGCAAATTTTACAAATTCATGGTGGAGACGGGGTTGATGGATAAAGACGTAGAGGATGGCGTGAGGGAGGCATTGAAAGAGGAGAAAGATGAGATTTTAGATGCTGTTCGGTTCGATGATGATTGGTAATAGTAGAGGCATGATGACAACACTTAAAAACTTGATTTCATATCTAACCTCGATCCAAGTTCATTATGATGGAGACATCAATGCCATCACCATCAATGATGTCTCCGATGATAATCGCAAACTCACCGATGCCTCACTCTTCGTCGCCGTCATTGGCAAAAGCGTAGACGGCCATCGCTTCATCCCCAGTGCTATTGATAACGGTGCAGTGGCAATCATGGGGATGCACTCGCCCGCACAACTGGCTGAGATGGATATCCATCTCCCAGAAACGATTCCCTATATACAAGTCTCTGACAGCCGTTCGTCCCTCGCAACCTGCTGTGCCGCGCTGCAGGGATTCCCCAGCGAAAAGTTGACCGTCGTTGGCATCACAGGCACGGATGGTAAAACCACAACCTGCGAAATCCTGACATCCATTTTCAATGTCGCAACAGCAAACAAAGTTGGTACAATCTCCACCGTTGGTGCAATTATCTGCGGTCAACGTCTAGATACAGGACTACATGTCACCACGCCTGTCGCCACCGATGTACAGCGATTTCTGCGCCAGATGAGTGATGCGAGCTGTGAGTACAGCATTGTCGAAAGCACCAGCCATGCACTAAACCAAGCGAGACTTGATGCCGTCAACTTTGACATCGCCGCCGTTACTAACATCACCCATGAGCACATTGACGAGCATGGCTCGCGTGACGCCTATGTAGACGCCAAAGCCAACCTCTTCCGCAAGCTCTTTACCGAACCACGCAAAGCCAACACGCCGCGTTACGCTGTCCTCAATGGCGATGATGTAGGCAGCTTGGATGCGTTGTCTACCGTGCTTGCCAATATGAGGGCAAAAACAGGGCGGGCAATACCAGAGCGTGTCTATAGTATGGACAAGATGCCAGTTGCCGCTCCATCCCGTGACGCTGATGTTTACGCGTCCCAAATTGTCCATGATGCAGGCTACACTCAGTTTCAGCTACACTGGTGGGGTGGTGAATTTACTGTCCGTACCAAGCTGATCGGGGGCTTTAACATCGCCAACATTCTCTGCGCTTCGACCATTTCGTTGTCACTCGGTATTCACCCTGATCATATCTCCATAGGCGTCGAGCACATGGAGGGCGTGCTGGGGCGCATGGAACGCATGGATGCAGGACAACCATTTCTAACGATAGTAGATTTTGCCCATTCACCTGCCAGTCTTGAGCGCGCCTTGGAAACATTACGCGTGCTTATCAAACCGAATTCAACAGGACGACTCATCTCTGTCTTTGGTAGCGCAGGTTTGCGTGACCATGCCAAACGAGGGCTGATGGGTCAAGTCAGCGGACGGTTGGCAGATTACACCATTATTACGGCAGAGGACCCACGCACCGAAGACCTCAATCTGATCAATGCCGCCATTGCCTATGGGGTGCAACAGTTTGTCTCGGACGATGCGTTTACAATTGTCCGAGACCGCGCAGAGGCTATCCAAACTGCGATTGATATGGCACAACCATATGACATCATCGGTATCTTTGGCAAAGGGCATGAGCGCAGCATGTGTTTTGGCGAAATTGAATACCCTTGGAGTGATCAGCAGGTGACGTTAGATGCACTTGCAAAGGCAGGATATCATCCACCTTAGAAAATTAATTTAGGTCAATTTGAGTTATTTCGACAGTTTGCACAATAAATAGCCTCATTTCCCTGTAAGTCACCCTACTGACGCTTTGTGTTATCTGTCAATCTATTGTATTATTACACAACTATCTATTATCGAAATTTTTTTGGATTCTCATTCATACACGCAGAAGGAGATTGCCGAATGCGGGCAAGATCAACTATCCTTAAAGTCTTTTTGATTACAATACTTTCAAGCCTTTTATTACAGGGGTGTTATGGTGGAGATACCGGGCGGACATGGTTCAACCTACCATCGATTGCCGTTCGTGTGCAAAGCAATGGCGCACTGAGTGCCTATGGTATTCCCATTCCGGCTGTGTTGCCGCAAGACCTTCTGGGGCAATTTCATGCTGCCAATATCCAGCAACTTGAAGTACGTATTGGTTACAAT
>JBCCFC010000063.1:0-20576 GCA_039029935.1 Chloroflexota bacterium | reverse complement strand
TGCTCAGAACACATTCACGTTTCCGCTACCCTTAATCCTGAGCCACAGAGCGACCGACTGGAACCACATCTGAAGGTGTGCTGACCTATCTAACTGCTGCTACATTGTAGCTCTCTGTTAGCTCCTTGTCTATGGATAAAACACCATAGATTTAGGAACTATGCCTTGTGTATTAAAATGATTTTGAATAATTGCTATTGATTAAACAGCCAACTAAATCACACAGTCTAAACCCAAACTTCATTATCAATAGAAGGAAGACAGTGTTGATGGTACAGTGATGGTAGTACAATCGTGTCAATATATAAGGACAACAAGACACCATTATAGACAGGTATAGCCACGCTTCCTTGCGATTGACCTTACCTGTCTATATTGGTGTCTGATTTGGTATCTCACAATACACTAGGATTTGCTAAATATATACATAACTCTGCAAAAAAAATGAATAAGTCAAGATTTCCTACAGAATCTCAGCACACTGGGGCATTTCCTAGTGATAATTTTTTTGATGATTATAAACTTAATCAAAGAAGTTAATTTATCTATTGTTACTTAATTTTGTTGGCAACACAACAATATTCAAAACAACAGTATTTACTACAATAGCATTCACTGTAAACGTTCTATACCAATTTACTGGTGGTTGTTTTGCTGCCAGGTTTGCACTTCACGCGTTTTTTTATGAATGTGATGGATAAATTAGTGGGCAACCAGATAGTTAAAATTTGACTGCGCAAAAAAGAAGTATACCACAGCCAATTTTATCTGTCAACAGTTTTTACCTTTTTATGAAAAATTCTGTGCATTTAATTATGTTCAGATGTTCTGAACAATTACTACAATGTCTAAGGGTAAGCACAAATGTGCTTTTCATTCACTTTATTCTATTTCGTCCAATGATTCACCTCTCATTATACATCATTACATAAGATAAAAACGTAAGCTACCATGCAAAAATCCCAAAATAACCAAAATTTTTCTAGGTTAAAACCCAAATTAAACTTAATGAAGGGTGGACAAATGAAAAATAGTGGGGTACAATGTGGGAGAAAGTGGGGGAAAGTGGTGAAATATACCTAGAAAATGGTAGACGTATCGCCAATTTCCTAACAATATTTGCCAACTCAACGCGAATGTGTTCTATGCCGAACTAAGTAAGGTCGTAACGAGTATTATGTTTCTGGGTGAATTTACACACAATTTGGATAGCAAGGGGCGATTGACGCTCCCCGCCAAATACCGGGAACAACTCAAACAAGGACTGGTTGTCACGCGCAATCCATCAGGCAAATGTCTGTTACTCTACCCAATGGCTGAGTGGGAGGTGCTGGCAAAACGGATTAGTGAGCTGCCTTTGGCAAACCGACAATCTGCACTTTTACGCCGTGTGCTGTTTAGTGGTGCTGAGGATTTGATGCTTGATAAACAGGGCCGTATTTTGTTGAGCCAACGATTGCGAAAATTTGCACAAATTGATGGATCCACTGTGCTTGCTGGCATGAACACATTTATTGAGCTTTGGAACCCAGAACTGTGGGATGAACAAGTGTTGCAACAGCTTGAGCAAGATGGGTTGGATGAAGACCTCTTTGAGGCATTGGGTATATAGATGAAGCCCCACCAGATCGGAGCCAATCAGATAGCGTCTAACCGGATAGGGTTCAACCAGATAGGGTTCAACCAAGTGGGGTCAGCAAACCAAGCGATTGCACCAGACCCGCTTGAGACAACGCATATGCCTGTGTTGCTCAATGAGGTGTTGGATGGGTTGGCGATTTCTTCGGGGGCAAGGCTCATTGACTGTACACTAGGCGGCGGTGGTCATACACAACACATGCTAGCAGCGTCCGTACCCAATGGGATTGTTTTGGGCGTAGATGCAGACCCAGCAGCCATTCGTCGAGTCGAACAAAGATTGCAGACAGCCGTAAACAACAGACGGCTGTTGCTCCATCAAGGTAATTTTGGCGATTTGGCGTCCATTGCCCAGGCAAACAACTTTGTGGATGTCGATGGTATTTTACTTGATTTGGGGATCAGTAGCTTTCAGCTTGAAACAGCGATGCGGGGATTCTCGTTTATGCATGATGGTCCGTTGGATATGCGTTTTGACCCGGCGCAGGAAATCAGTGCAGCAGATATTGTAAACCACTGGGACGAAGTGGAACTTGCAGACATTTTATATCGCTATGGGGATGAGCGACAAAGTCGGCGTATTGCTCGTGTATTGGTGCAACATCGTCAACAGCAGGCCATTACAACCACAGAGATGTTGGCACAGCTTGTGGCAAAAGCGGTTGGCAAGAAAAGCCTGGGTAAAAAAGCTCTGGGTAAAAAAGTTCAAGGTAAAAAAAATCAGAGCAAACGCATTCATCCAGCTACCAAAACGTTTCAAGCACTACGTATTGCTGTCAATCAAGAATTAGTCCAGCTTGAACGAGTCTTACATACATCACTAGACCTGTTGAAACCCGGTGGGCGTATTGCGGTCATCAGTTTCCATAGCCTCGAAGACAGAATTGTCAAGCAATGGATGCAGCAAGAGGCGAGGGAGTATGTTCAAGACCCATCCCATCTATATGGTGGGTATGAACGAACGCCAACATTAAAATTGGTGACACGCAAACCGATTGTGCCAAGCACTGCTGAGGTTTCCGAAAACCCACGTAGCCGCTCTGCTAAATTGCGGATTGCGATGAAAGTTATAAGTGAAGAGTTGATCGTTGAAAGTTGATAGTTTGTCATTCACTATTAAATTTCAATATCAGAAATGATTGAGATAATGATTGAAGAACAAAAGATTGAATCACACTGGCGAGAACAAAACACACACGTAAACGCCTCAAACACATCTATGACATCATCGCACCAAAGATATGGCACGGCTGGGTCCTATGCAAAAGGCTCGTATCAACGACGTGCTCAGGGTACGGTATCTCGTCGGACTGACTCTGTTAGTAGTCGTGTTCGTCATTGGGGGGGAATCCTCCTCCAAGGATTGATCAGTCTGCTTCTATGGCTAAAAGACAAGCTTACAATCTATATACCCGTTGTGTTGGCCTATCTATCACGCACCGTATTCACACAATATAAGCAACTCTCTGCCAAATGGCTTGGTGCATATCACAGCCATATACAGGGTGATGCCGCTGACAGACAAACAATGGTTCGTCGTCGCCTACAGGCCATAGCGCGTGTAACCCAAGCAGACCTTGTGCCATTGCCAACGACCGCTAGTGCCTTTGTCAGCTTTGGTGCAGGGTTATTGTTGGTGACAACAGGTTTCACACTCTATATAGTATTGTCACTACAAATTTTACAGGCAGAATTGGCGATTGAACAGCAAAAGCTAGCCTATGACACGATTGAGCGCGAAAATGCAGAGATTGTTTGGTGGACAACGCAGCGTGGTTCGTTAAATGACATTGAAGAACGGGCCCTAAGCATGGATTTTGCACCAGCAACCGAACGCCACTACATTGCCTTGGGTGATATCCCGGCAATGAATTTTGAGATTGATGCCGTTGCGGAGAACGAGGGGATAACGGAAGAGATTGCCAATACATCCTCTACGGAGGTTGCACCAGTGGTGGATGTCGATGATTCCCTCGTACCAGCCACGCCATCCCAAGCATCACAACAATCGGCAGATACACAGAATGTGTTCGCCATGCAGGATGTAAGTACGAATCTACAGATGGGTCTTGCACCGAACATAGATATTCTGCCAAGTTCGTTATTGCAACTGCAAACAGAACCAAGCACATACATTCATAACGAGACGACAATTGGGCATCGGTTACAACGGTTTATTCTGGACACAGAGGAACGGGTTCGTCTTTGGTGGGATTAATTGCAATACTACCCAGACAAAGGACAGTATCGCAGGTTGGCTACCTACGTCACAGATAACCAATCTGTGTTACTGGTTTCTACGTTCCTATTCGATTAATAAACGGGTGGTATAGTAAGCCAAGTCAAAAGGCTATATAAAATGGCACACAAGCAGAATCCTGTACAGCAAAGTTCTGTACAGAGAAATATCACACACAACACACATTATCAAGACTTGCACAACAGAGGTCCAGATATTCCTGCATCCCCCTATCCACAAACTGCGGACTCAACGGTACGCAACGAAAACACTGAAACAGGCTTGATAGGTCAGCCTATATCTGCCACTGTCGATTCTAGTACACACGCATCGAACACAACATATACATCAGTACACACATCGGCCAAATCCACGCAGCCACCAACAAGAACGCTCTGGCGATTTGGGTCTGTCGCTGGAGCGTTTCTCTTGTTGACGCTCATTGTCCTCAGCCAGTTGTTTAATCATGTGCTTTTTGGACCCAGCAAGCTAGATCGTCTCCGTCAAGGGGCATTTATTGTGGGTGATGCTGTTGAGCCTAGAGGCATTATCGTTGATCGCGATGGCGAAATTTTGGCCGCAGATCACTTTTCCTATGAGCTTTCGGCCACACCCAATCTGATTGACGATGAGCTTCGTTTACACATTGCTCAAGAGCTTGGTAGGCTGCTATCGTTAGATGTGCAGGCGATATGGGATTTGCTGGACGCCAACAAAGAGCAAGCCTATGTGCGACTGCAAGATGAGATTACGATGGCGCAGGGGCGGGTGCTGGACGAGTACCGAGACTTATTGCGAAAAGAGCTTGAGGGTGAAGCCGTTGCCTCAACAGATGTAACGACCGGGGCCACTGTCGCGACAGGCAATTTGAGCCAACGCATCGCCAACTGGCAGCATATCCACATCACACCAAAACCATCACGCTACTATCCACAAGGAACGCTTGCCAGCCAAGTGCTGGGGTTGGTGAATACCGACCGGCAAGGCTTTTACGGTGTCGAAGGATACTATGATAACTTTTTACAGCGGCGCGGTGTTGGCTTGACGGGGAAAGTAGACGACGACATCGATTCATTGGGGATGAACATCCGACGGTTTGTACCTTCACCAGCGGGCAAAGACTTGGTCTTGACGATTGATCGCACTGTTCAGTGGATCATTGAGGATGAACTGAAACATGCACTGGCACGTTACAGAGCTGAACGTGGCAGCATTATTGTGATGGAACCCGATACAGGGGCAATTCTGGGATTAGCCAATTGGCCGGACTATAACCCCAATAAGTATAGTGAGTATTCTGCGGATAGTCTCAGACGATTCGCCAACCCATCTGTCAGCGAGCAGTATGAACCAGGGTCTATTTTCAAAATTATCACGATGGCAGCCGGGCTAGATACAGAAGTCATTACGCCCACAACATCGTTTGTCGATATGGGTGTTATTTTTGTGGGTGGTCGCCCCATTTTCAACAGCAATCGTTCCTCCATTGGCGAAACGGATGTCACCCAAGCGTTGATTCGTTCGTTGAATGTGGTGACGGCGCAGGTTGCCGAAAAAACGGGTAGCGAACAATTTTATCGCTACGTGCGACGCTTTGGATTTGGTACAACAACCGGTGTTGATCTGGCTGGTGAAATCAACGGGCTACTCAAAAAGCCTGGTCACGAAGATTGGAGTGTATCCGATTTGGGGACCAACAGTTTTGGTCAAGGGCTTGCGGTGACGCCGTTGCAGATGATTAACGCAACGGCGGCGATTGCCAATGGCGGCAAGTTGATGCAACCACACATTGTGGACACGCGCATCTGGAACGAGCAGGTTAAACACACGGAGCCAACTGTGCGGCAACCAGCCATATCGCCAAAGACTTCACAAGAGATGACGGATATGATGGTCAGTGTTGTGAAATTTGGTAATAAAGCAGCGAGGGTTTCAGGCTACACGATAGCAGGCAAGAGTGGGACAGCACAAATTCCAACCGAAACGGGTTACGCAGAAGACGAAACCATTGTGAGTTTTGTCGGGTTCGCACCGGCAGATGATCCCCAGTTTGTCATGTTGATCAAACTTGAACGCCCCGATCCCAACATCAGCCCCTGGGCGGCGTATACGGCTGCGCCAACCTTTAGCTTGGTGGCACGACGGTTGTTTGATCATCTTAATATACCACCAGATGACATTCGACTGGGGAAAAGTGAAGAGTGAAAAGTGAAGAGGGAAGAGTGAAGAGGGAAGAGTGGAGTGTAGTTAGTAATGAATTGAGCTGTCAACTCTTCAACTCTTCAACCTTTCAACCTTTCAACTCTTCAACTTTTCAACCTTGCAAGTTGCAACTTGAAGAGGTATTAAGATATGCGGCCTGTTATTTCTACATCTGTGTCACACCAAACGCTTTGGGCGGTGTTGGGGACTGAACGAATAATTGAGGGAGTACCTGAACAGGTTTCGTCGCTGCCTCCGATAACGCTGGCTGTGTTGGATAGTCGGGATGTCCAAGCGAGGGCGATTTTTGTCGCCTTTCCAGGCGAGAATACGGATGGGCATCAATACATCCAAGCGGCGATTGAGGCTGGTGCGCACACTATCTTGTGTGAAGAGCGGGGGATGGCGATGGCTGAGGCCAGTGGGGCTACGCTGGTTGATTTTCGCTCAACACCTACTGTTGATTTGCCTACACGTATCTCTGAACCACCTCTAGCCTATATCGTTGATGATGCCCTAGCAGCATTACACGCCCTTGCCCATTGGCATCGTATCCATGCCACCCACCCTGAGTTACGTGTCATTGGGATCACGGGTAGTGTCGGTAAATCCAGCACCAAAGAGTTGACGGCATCGGTGCTACGTCAGCACTATCGAACGCTCAACAATGAGGGTAGCCTGAATAGCGAGCAGGGGTTGGCCTTTACCTTGCTGGGGCTAGATCAGACCGATGAACGGGCAATTTTGGAGATGGGCATGTATCTTGTCGGTGATATCCAAGAACTGTGTGCATTGGGACATCCCCATGTGGGTGTTGTCACCAACGTTCAGCCCGTACATCTAAGCCGTGCCGGGACCATCGAACGCATTGCCGAGGGCAAAAGCGAATTGGTGCAGGCTTTGCCCAGCGTAGCGGACGGTGGGGTGGCAATCCTCAACTGGGACGATTTCCGTGTGCGGGCGATGGGCAAGCAAACGGAGGCTGGTGTCTTCTATTATAGTGCTGATACCAAAGCGGGGTTGGCAAATGAGGATATTGACTTGTGGGCCAGCGATATTGAGGGAAAAGGACTTGAAGGGGTCGGTTTTAGGTTGAATTATCGCAACCGAGCAACCAACATCATCGAAGATTGTGCGATTCAATTGCCACTGATTGGGCGGCATAATGTACAGACCGCCCTCTGTGCAGCGGCGGTTGGTTTGGTCGAGGGCTTGTCTTGGACCCAGATTCGGACAGGGCTGGAGCAAAACCCGAAGCAGATCCGACTGATACCCACAGCCGGCATTCATGGATGTCTGGTGATTGATGATACCTATAATGCCAGTACGCTCAGTACAACCGCCGCCTTAAAATTTCTCGCGGATGTCGAACCAGCGCACTCTGGACGCCGCGTCGCAATCCTGGGGGATATGCGTGAGATGGGGTCGCACACAGTCGAAGGTCATCGGATTGTGGGGCGGTGTGCTGCCGAGGTGGTTGATGTGCTGGTAACGGTTGGAGAGTTGGGGCGTCTGATTGGCGAATCGGCTCAACAAACAGGGATTGCCTCGCAGTCTCTTTATATGATGAATGATGATCAACAGGCGATTGCGCTGTTAAAAGAACGATTACAGCCCAATGACATTGCGCTGGTCAAGGGCAGTCGTGCCGTTGGAATGGAAGATATTGTCAAGCAGATAACACGTTAAGCTAAACCGCAAAATAAGATATCAGCGGAGTAGACATTCTCTAATGCCGGATTCTCGTGTACAACCCGCACTAGAGAGTGCTAACTCCGCGTTTAAATGGGTATTTTCTGCTGCGGGTTGGCCTAAACTAAAGGAATATACACACACATGGCTTACGCACTGACCTTGGGGACAGCAAGCTTTTTTATTGCTGTGATCTGGGGGCATCCACTCATTGTGCTGTTGAAACGGTGGGGCATTGGCAAGCAGATTCGCGATGACCAGCCAGATAGTCATCAAGTCAAGACAGGGACACCCACGATGGGGGGCATCCTCATTGTTGTCCCTGTGCTGTTGATTACGGGGGTGCTGAATATCGCCAATCTATGGGGGTGGAACTACATTGGGCA
This sequence comes from Chloroflexota bacterium, assembly GCA_039029935.1. GTDB lineage: Bacteria > Chloroflexota > Anaerolineae > Caldilineales > Caldilineaceae. The sequence goes on along the minus strand of JBCCFC010000063.1, from coordinate 12,419 downwards.
GAGTACGCTGTTGCTCTTTTTCTGTCTGGGTTCACACGCCATTTTGGGTGCGATTGACGATTGGCAAGGTGTAAAGGGCTTTCGGGGCAAAGGCGAAGGCATGAGTGCCCGCATGAAAAGCGGATTTCAGTTTATCTTTGCCACAGCATTGGCACTGGTACTCTATTTTGGTCCACCCAACTGGGATTATGTTGGTGTGCCGGGATTCCCAGACTTTTTTCAAATCGGCATCTGGATGATTCCGGCAACGATATTGGTGATTGTAGGAACCAGCAACGCCGTCAATTTAGCCGATGGATTGGACAGTCTGGCAGGCAGCATCGCTAGTATTTCATTTGCCTGTTATGGCCTGATCGCCTATTTGCAAGATCAAGTCTATCTGGCCGCATTCTGTTTTACAATTGTGGGGGCATTGCTGGCCTTTCTCTGGTATAACGCCTACCCAGCACAGATGTTTATGGGTGATACAGGCAGCTTGGCGCTGGGTGCAACGCTGGGACTTGTCGCCATCATGACAGGGCAATGGCTACTGCTCCCTGTCATCGGGTTTGTCTTTTTGGCAATCACTGTCAGTGTTATTCTGCAAGTGGGCTATTTTAAGCTGACCAAGCGGCTTTATGGCGAGGGGCGCCGTATCTTTCGACGAGCACCCATCCATCATCACTTTGAGCATCTAGGCTGGAGTGAGATGCAGATTAAGGAACGCTTCTGGCTGATTGCCGTCCTGAGCGGGATGCTGGGTGTAGCACTAGCGTTGGTGTAATCAAATGCAATTTACTTCCAGGACGGGGATGTAATGGACGTGGTTAATCATCATAACGATCACCCCTTCCTGGAAGTGGATGACAATTGTATAGAGGTGTTGACGTGCAAGATTTTCAGAGTCAATTTATCGGACAAAAAGTTTTGATTTTGGGTCTAGCTCGTCAAGGGCTGGCCTCAGCGCGATTCTTTGTAGAGGCAGGGGCACATGTCACTATAAGCGACATCGCCACTGCGGAGAAGCTCGAAACTGAGCTGGCGGCCCTGGGTGATTTGCCCGTCAGCCTTGCACTGGGAGGACATCCACTGTCATTGCTCGATGCGTGTGACCTGCTCTGTTTGAGTGGTGGTGTCCCGCCACAAATCGAGATTGTGCGTACAGCCATCCAACGAAATATTCCCTTGACCAATGATAGCTTGTTGACGGTTCAGCTTGCCAAAGCGAATCAACTTGGCCCTGTTGTTGCGATTACAGGAAGTAGCGGCAAGACAACAACCACAACGCTTGTGGGTGAAATGTTGCGGGCGAGTGGGCTGACCGTGTATGTAGGGGGCAACATCGGGACCCCGTTGGTGGATCGGTTAGACACGGTTCAACCCGGTGATGTGTTGGTGCTGGAGTTGAGTAGCTTTCAACTTGAACTGTTTAATCCTGCCATCTCGCTGTGGGTTGAGGAGCAAGAAACACCTGCATCACTGGGCATTGATGTTGCCGCCATACTCAATTTGACACCTAACCATTTGGATCGACATGGCACGATGGCGGTCTATGTCAGTACCAAGTTGAATTTGTTGCGTCACCTGTCGACAACGGCCCAAATTGTACTTAATGACTCATTTGATTTTCAAACGGAGGATGCGCAATCGGGTACTGACCGTGTGCTGCTGGCCGAGCGGAATGCACAGATACGCTATTTTCAGACTCGTGATTTTCGGTGCAACGCAACAGGCGTCTATGCTGACAATATTTTTGCCTCTGTTAGGCAAAATGAACTGGTCTACCAAGATAAGTCATTCTGTTCGGTTGATGAGGTGCTGTTACCTGGCGCCCACAACATTGATAATCTCTTGGCAGCCGCCACCATCAGCGGTGCTGCGGGTGCGACCCATGATGCAATGGGGCAGGTGGCACGAACCTTTGCAGGCGTTCCACACAGACTAGAAATCGTGTCACAGCACAATGAGGTGACGTGGATCAATGACAGCATTGCCACTGCACCAGAACGAGCGGTGGCGGCATTGCGCAGTTTTGGCGACGAGACAAACTTGATTCTGCTGGCTGGCGGTAAGGACAAACATTTGCCTTGGCAGGTCTTTGCCGACGAGGTGATTGACCGAGTGCAGTTTCTCATCGGTTTTGGTGATGCAGGTGCGATGATTATCCGCACGGTACAGGAACAAGCACTTCAAAGACGCTCATCGGCACCTGGCTGTGCAGTTGTGGGGCGATTGGATGAGGCTGTCGATTTGGCGGCACGGGTTGCGGAGGCCAAATCAGTCGTTCTGATGTCACCTGGTGGTACGAGCTTTGATGCTTATAAGGATTTTGAGGAACGTGGTGAGCATTTTCGAGCTTTGGTGAAGGAAAGATGGGGTGACGGGGTGATGGGGTGACGGGGTGATGTAGTATTTCGCAACGTACTCTCATCATAGTCAATATTATTGTTATAGAGTTGACTGGATGAAAACACATGGAAATTCGAGAACGCTTATCGTATGACTGGGGCATGTTAACCGTTGTGGTTACACTGCTGGCACTTGGTCTGCTGATGGTCTTCAGTGCGAGTTTTGCCCAAGGTTTGTTTGGCTATGAACAACCCTATCGGTTTATTATGCGCCAACTCATGTGGACCACTGCGGGATTGGGGGCATTGCTCTTTGCGGCGCATGTACCCTACACATTTTGGCAACAGTGGAGTATCCCGATGATGGGGTTGGCTCTACTGTCGCTGTTGGCGGTCATGGTCTTTGGCAGTGACTTATTTGGGTCTACGCGCACCTTTTTGAGCGGTAGTGTCCAACCCAGCGAACCTGTCAAAATTGTGATTATTATCTACATCAGCGCATGGCTAGCAAGTAAGGGCGACCGTATCCGCGATGTGCGTGTTGGGCTGCTGCCATTCAGCATTCTCATGGGCGCTGTCACCGTCTTTATCGTTATCCAGCCCGATATCAGCACGGCCATTCTCATTGTCAGCACAGGCTGTATTATGTTCTTTATTGCAGGCGCAGCCTTGCGACAGTTGCTTGTGATTGGCATTGTGGGTGCAACCACATTTTGGCTGGTGATCCGCTATAGCAGCTATGCCAGTCTACGTATGGATAAATTTCTTGAGGCATTTTGGAACCCATCCATCAGCCCCGACTATCAGGTCAAACGCGCCTTTGAAGCCTTGGCAAGCGGTGGTCCCTTTGGTGTGGGGATTGGTAATAGTCTATACAAAGAGCCAGGCTATTTGCCACTTGGTTGGAGTGACAATATCTTTGCAATCATCGGTGAAGAGACAGGGCTGATTGGCACCCTGTTTGTGATCTTTCTCTTTGCATTGCTCGCCCATCGAGGATTACGCACAGCCTTGGTAGCGCGTGACAATTTTGGCATGTTGCTGGCAACGGGCATCACCTCATTATTGATTTTGCAGGCGATTCTGCATACAGCCGTTGTCGTCTCGGTGGTCCCGCCAACAGGTGTAACACTCCCGTTTATCAGCTATGGTGGCAGCTCGCTGGTGACAGCACTGGGGGCGATTGGCATCCTGCTGAGTATTCATCGTTATAGCACACCAACGGTTGAGGCTGAGGAACCATAACGATGCGACTTTTAATTTCGGGTGGCGGAACAGGGGGGCATGTCTATCCAGCACTGTCAGTTACACAGGAACTTCATCCGCAAAACGATGAGCTATTGTGGATTGGCGGTATTGGCGGGATGGAACGCAGCCTTGTCGAACGAGCGTCGATTCCATACACAGAGATTGAGACGGGGCAGCTACGTGGGATTAATCCGTTGCGCGCGTTAGGCAATATCACGCGGATGATCTTGGGCGTCCGTCAGTCATTGCAGATCATCAAGGAGTTCCAGCCCAATGTTTGTTTTGTGACGGGTGGCTATGTCTGTGCGCCCGTTGTGATCGCCTGTCGGATGCGCAAAATTCCCGTTGTGATCTATCTGCCCGACATGAAACCCGGCTGGGCGATTCAAGGGTTGAGCAAGCTAGCCCAGCGTGTTGCCATCAGCTTCCCAGAGGTCGCGTCCTATTTTGGTGGACTGTACCCCCAAGGTAAAGGGGTGGTCACAGGGTATCCTGTACGTGCGGCACTTGTTGAAGCTGCAAAGGATCGTCAAGGGGCGCGTCAAGCTTTGGCAGAAACACTGGATATGCCGAGTTTATCGACCGACATGGCTTCGGTTGTGCTTGTGTTTGGTGGCAGTCGGGGCGCACGGAGCATCAATCAGGCAATCTGGTCAAACCTTCTGGGGTTGGTTGACCATGCACACATCCTCCATGTCATTGGCGAACGCGATTGGCCCATTTATGAAGCACAGGCAGACACATTGGCGGGGGCATCAAGCGAACGCTATCACCCGGTTGCCTATTTGCATGATGAAATGACACTGGCACTCGCTGCTGCCAACCTCAGTGTCGCCCGTGCAGGTGCAAGCACGTTGGGTGAGTTCCCAGTTGCCCAGTTACCGTCCATTCTTGTGCCATTGCCCTTTGCTGGCGTCAACCAAATGGAGAACGCACAGGCATTGACTGCACATGGGGCGGCTATCCTGTTGTTAGACGAGAACTTAGAAACAGACCTATTGCCCATGTTGGTAGACTGTTTGACAGATGAACATCAACGAAGCCAAATGGAGGCGGTCTTGCGCGAGCTTGCAAAACCGGAGGCAGCACTTAATATTGCGGAGCTATTGAAGAGTGTGATAGTGTGATAGTGTGATAGTGTGATAGTGTACATACAAACACCATCACACTATCACACCCCTACACTATCACACCTAAAAGGGGCGAGTCGTGTCTAGCCAGATCGAAATTCTAATTTCCTTTCTACTCTATTTGGCCCGCGTTGGCTGGGTGGGGTGGAAGAGCGGTCTTTTGCGTGAAACGGTTGTGCTGGTGGTGGCTTTTCTAGGTCGGCTTTTCTTGGAGCAGGCAGGGGATATTGTCATCAGTTTGACCAATTTTGGTGGGAAATTGATAAGGGGTGTTTTATCTGGTGGATTGGACGATTTATCTGCTGTCAGTAGCGCGCCGGATTTGGTGACACCGGATTTGGAATCGGCCTATTTGTTTGGTGTATGGGTACTCATGGTCGTCATCGTCTACGTCATCAGCAATCTCGTTGTGCCCAACGAGCCATCGGGATTTGCGGCAGTTGTATTGGGTATGATTAACGGCTTATTTTTGATATCAGTCTTGTTGCAACGCTTTATTCGAATGCTGCCACCAGAATTATTGGCCTCCAATGTAGACATCATCAATTTTTTGAATAGCGATAGTTTGTTGGATTCATTGCGTGGAAGTCTAGCAATCTTTGAGAGTAGTTTGGGCAGTCTCTTACCCATGATGGGATCACAGTCCACGCTGATTTTATTTGGCATGTTGACGATTTTTTTATTAGCAGCAGCGAATACGCTGAGAGGTTGAGGGCGTGTCAGTAGGTCAGTAAGTCAGTAGGTCAGTAGGCCAGTTGTCAGTATCGAATACCGACCTACCGATGAACCGATTACCGACAAACCGATTACTAAACATGGTACCAATCGAATTTACATTTTATGTCATCGGCTTTATGGTTGCGTTAATCGGGTTTGCGCGCGGCTATGCAAGGGAATTAGGCACAACCATGATTGCGATGACGGCCATTTTTGTGTTGGGGCTAGCAGAGACGCAGCTAGGTTCCGCGCAGATCGATAGTGTCATCCGGCTGATTAGTGACCAAGTGCTGGGGTCGACAACAGAAGAAAGTCTGGATTTTATGATCTACATCATATTCTCCACAGCTTATTTGTTGATGATGTTTATGAGCTATGCGGGCGAAACATTAGAGTTCCCAGGCGATCCAGCACCGCCCCCCCAAGGGACAATTCTGAGCTTTTTTGTTAGTATTATCAACGGTTATTTAATTTCGGGAACGCTTTGGTATTTTTTGGATGAGTATGGCTACCCCATTGATTGGATTGTTGAGTTCCAAGAACCGCTGACATCAACAGCACAGACAATGATTGGGTATCTGCCACAGAACTTATTTGAAGGATCGGGAACACTCTCTGGTGTGATCTGGATGATACCCGTTGCCTTATTACTGCTATTGCGTGTGCGAGGATAGGTTATATAAAGGTCAATATAAAGGTTAATATAATGACAGAGTGGCAGACAAAACTTACCACATCACCCACAACACTCCACGTCTATCTCATGGGCATTGGTGGTGCTGGGTTGAGTGCGATTGCGACAGTGTTGTTGGAGATGGGTGTGCGGGTGAGCGGCAGTGACCGTCAGCATAGCCAACGCACAGAGACACTGGCAGCGATGGGCGCACAAATTTTTGTGCCACAAGTGGCTGAGAATTTTGATCACATGTCGGGGGGGGCTGGGAATTTGCCAGACGTTGTGCTGATGAGCAGTGCCATTGCAGATGATAACGCAGAAAGGCAGGCGGCGGAGCGGCTCAACATCCCCGTAGTCAAGCGTTCTGATTTTCTGCCCACATTGCTGCATAACCGGACGGTGATTGCTGTGGCAGGCACACATGGCAAGAGTACCACGACCTCAATGATTATTCAAACGTTGCGTGAGGCGGGGATTGAGGCGGGGTATATTGTTGGCACATCGTTGCCAACCTATGGTAATGCCAATGCAGGCAGCAGCCCTTATTTTGTGATTGAAGCCGATGAATACGACTATATGTTTCTGGGGACAAATCCGACGATAGCCGTTGTCACCAATGTGGAATGGGACCATCCGGATTGTTTTCCCAAACCAGCGGATTTCCACAATGCGTTTGAACAATTTGTGGATTTGGTGCCCGCATCAGGGTTGGTCATCTCCTGCATGGATGATACAGGGGCCGAACAGTTACGCACGCGGGGCAACACGAGTCAAACCGTCTGGATGACATATGGTACAGATAAATCTGCAAACCTGGTTGCCATCAACCCAACAGCTATTGCTGGACAAGGGTACGAAGCTGCATTGCAGGTTTCAGGTGAAGACGGCAATCAAGGAATATTACGGCTGCATGTGCCCGGACTGCATAATTTACGCAATGCGATGGCGGCATACCTGGTTGCGGTTCATTGTGGTGTCTTGGCAGAAGACGCATGCACGAGCTTATCCAACTTTCGGGGAACAGCACGACGGTTTGAGCATAAGGGGACACGTGATGGTGTGACAGTGATTGATGACTATGCACACCATCCTTCAGAAATAGAAACAACGTTGGCGGGCGCAAGTAAACAGTATCCAAATCAGCGAATCTGGGCTGTCTTTCAGCCTCATACCTTTAGCCGCACCAAGAACATGGTGACTGAGATGGCATCCAGCTTTGACAGCGCGGATCAGGTGTTGGTGTTAGATATTTATGCAGCGCGCGAAATTGACGATGGGTCTATTCATGCCAGCGATATCGTTGCTGCCAGTCATCATACAGCCATCCATCATGTGCCATCATTCGAGTCCGCTGTCGAAGTTCTGTGCAGCGAGACAACAGAGGGGGATGTCATCATTACACTGGGGGCGGGTGATGGCTATCTTGTAGGTGAACTGTTTTTGAGTGCAAAGGAAAGTATCGCAGGTTGACTACCTGCGTCACAGATAACCAATCTGTGATACTGGCTTATCCTTTCCTATTCGAGTGCAAAGGAAAGTATCGCAGGTTGACTACCTGCGTCACAGATAACCAATCTGTGATACTGGTTTCGAGTGCAAATTGATGGACACAAAATATCTATCCGAACCACAGGCATTTGGTGTCAACATTGAGCGAGATGTATCGTTGGCAACGCTGACAACAATGAAAGTGGGGGGGACAGCCGAATACTTTGCCACACCACAAACGGTCAGCCAGCTCATCAGCTTAGTTCGTTGGTCACGTCGGGTTGAGCTACCCTATTTTATGCTTGGCGGTGGCAGCAACATGTTGATCAGCGATGCAGGTATTCGTGGCCTAGTGATTCACAATCGTTGCCGCCAAGTACGATTGGATGATGCACCATGCAGTGAGTCTGTGGTAGATGATCGACCTTATTTGTTTACCGAAAGTGGCACAGTCACAGCGGGATTGGCACGGACCAGCATCCGGTATGGCTTGACAGGGCTGGAATGGGCGGTGAGTGTTCCGGGAACGATTGGCGGTGCAGTGGTTGGCAACGCGGGCGCACATGGCGGCGAGGTCAAAGATACCTTGGCAAATATCCTATTGCTGGATGACGCTGGCGAGGTTGTCGAAATGCCATTGGCACGGCTAGACTATCGCTATCGACATAGCAGCCTAAAACAGTCATCATTGGATGAAAAGCAAGGGTGGCGACCGCTCAAAGCAGGCTTTTCAGCGGTGGTTCTGAGTGCTAACTTTCGCCTCGACTACGGTGATATGGATGCTTGCAAGGCCAAAGCAGATGGCTTTCTGGCGCATCGCCGACGAACACAGCCTGTCGAGCCAAGTTTGGGCAGCACATTTATGAACCCACCGGGCGATTATGCGGGGCGGTTGATTGAGGCCGCAGGGCTAAAAGGTACACAGATTGGCGGGGTTCAGGTGAGTACACAACATGCCAATTTTATTGTGAACCCCGCAGGAACCAAGGCTGGCGGTGGCAGAGCAAGCGATGTCCGCCACTTAATCGAACATATCCAAGAAGTTGTTCAAACACGCATGGGGGTGCAGTTGATCCCCGAAATTCAGATTGCAGGGGAGTGGTAAGATGGCAAAGAAACGTGTCGGCGTTCTTTTTGGTGGGCGCAGCGGTGAACATGAGGTGTCATTGAACAGCGCACGCAATGTAATGGACGCACTGCAACAGGCTGGGCATCAGGTTGTCCCCATCGGCATTTCGCAAGAGGGACACTGGCTGACGAGCGGCGATCCCATGAAAATGTTGACCGATCAGTCAGGACCTGTCAGCGTGAAGCATCATACAGACGCTGGGGAGACACCTGTTCAAAACACGCACGATTGGACATTGTTACCAGCGACCATCGGTGATGAGTCTATGCCTGCGATTGATGTCATCTTTCCTGTGCTACATGGACCCTATGGAGAGGATGGAACTGTGCAGGGGATGCTTGACCTTGCCAATATTCCCTATGTGGGCTGTGGCGTATTGGGCAGTGCGGTTGGCATGGACAAGGCCATTGCAAAAAAGGTTTTTACACAGGAAGGGTTACGACAGGCCAATTACCGGGTTGTCATGCGCACGCTCTATGAAGGCAAGCGCGATGCCGTTGTGGATGAATTGATGACAACCTTGGCTGCACCTTATTTTGTCAAGCCTGCCAACATGGGGTCCAGTGTCGGTGTATCCAAAGCAGATAACCGTGACGAATTGGTGCAGGCACTGGAGACAGCGGCGTTGTATGATCGCAAGTTGATTGTGGAGGAGGCCGTTCCCAATGCTCGCGAGATTGAAGTCAGTGTCTTGGGGAACGATGAACCACGCGCCAGCAGTCCGGGAGAAATTATACCGGGCAGTGCGTTCTATGATTATGATGACAAATACATCAACGACGCCAGCGAATTACTGATTCCTGCGCCATTAACAAAAGAGCAGACGTTGGATGTCCAGTCGATGGCCCTGCGCGCATTTCAGGCGATTGATGGCAGCGGATTGGCCCGCGTGGATTTTTTGATGGATGATGCGACAGGTATTTTTTATCTCAACGAGCTCAATACCATGCCAGGGTTCACCCGCATCAGTATGTATCCAAAGCTGTGGGAGGAGAGTGGCCTTTCCTATCCACAATTGGTTGACGAACTGTTGAATCTGGCATTAGAACGATTTGCAGAAAGACAGCGTAATAGTACAGTTCGATTAGTATAAACGTGATATGGGCAGGAAGCCCGTAGCGGACGGAATGTCCGCGTTCCTATTTAATTATGAAAACAATACCACCAAACCAAAGACAGCAACAATATCAAAAGCAGGCACGCCGACGGGTATGGGCAAAGCGGCGGCGTCAATTTGAGTCAGCCATGCCCAGTGTCGCTCTGCCCAGAGTCTCGAATCCATCAACAAATGCCAATGACATTCGTGCCATACCGCTTGAAGAAGGCAGTTGGTTTGTCCGCATTGCGGTCAAACTCATCCTTGCGTGGCAGTCGTTCAAGTCCAAAGGGATTCAGCAGTGGGTCCAGAGTATCTCTCAATGGTGGACAAACTGGTGGGCACCAAGCAAACTCTATGGTCTTGCTCTCTGTCTCGTTGTGGGTGCAGTCGCCTATGGGCTACATAATCAGGATCAATGGTTTATCTACCATGAAGACGTCCAGTTTACAAATCTGTCCTATCTGAATGCAGAGCAACTATACGAATATAGCACCATCGAAGGGATGAACGTTTTTTGGTTTGAGCCAGAAGATTTGCGCACGCAATTGGCGCAGCATCCGTATATTGAGTCAGTCGAGATCACCACACAGATGCCTGCACAGGTCGTGATGACGATCCATGAGGTACAGCCCATTGCCTACTGGGTTACACACGATGGCAATTACTGGCTGCTGGATGATGGGGCTGCGCTGCCACAAAAGGACCCTCCTTCGGATACCGCAGAAATGCCCGTCACTGATGTAGGTGATCAACAGGCTGATCAGCAGGCTGATGCGCAAGATGATCTGCAAGGTGAGGAAAAAACTGCCCGTTTTCAGATGAATCCAGACCTCTTACAGATCGTCGATATGACCCAAGCGGCCAAGCTGATCAGCTATGAGGACAAAAATTTTATTGATCGAGACATTCTGCAAAGTGCCTTATCGCTGGCGCAGCGTCTGCCTGACTTACAGCAAATCCGCTATAACAAAGACCTTGGGCTAAACTTTGCGCTGCCTGGCACGTCGATTGGCGTGTTTTGGGGAGACGGGCAGAGTATGGACACAAAGTTAAAAAATATGCGGGCGGCACAGACACTGATTGCCACAGGGGAAGCACAGGCAAGCGTGATCGACGTGCGCTATCCAAGCCGTCCGTATTTGCGAGATTAGGAAGAATTTTAACCGCAGAGTGCGCGGAGGACGCAGAGGGAATAGGGAGATGGGGAGATGGGAGACAGGGTGATGGGGTGAGTGGGTGATGGGTGAAACTTCAACCTTTCAACTCTTCAACCTTTCAACCTTTCAACTCTTCAACTCTGTATTAAATTGGAGTTTACAATTGCAAGAACAAATTACATCCGTGGATATCGGCACAACCAAGATTTGTGTCTTAACAGCCGCTGTCTCTCATGATAGCTTAGGCAACCTAACCCTCAACATTTTGGGCGAAGGGCAGGCCCCCAGTCGCGGCATTCGTCGTGGCGTTGTGATGGATGTGAGTGAGGTGACGCAGGCGGTCAGCGAGGCTGTGGAAAAGTGTGAGCAGAATGCGGGGCGTCCTGTCAGCAGTGCCTATGTTGGCATTGCGGGCAGTCATATCCAAACACAGAACAGCCGAGGGATGTCGCGTGTTGATTTTCGCTCTGGCGTGACCAACAATGACATGCAGAGTGCGCTGGAAAATGCGCGCGCCATGTCTGTGCCATCCAGCCAAGAAGTCATCCACACCATTGCACGCTATTGGCGGGTGGATGGGCAGAGTAGCATTCAAAACCCAATGGGGATGCGCGCTTCACAGCTAGAGGTCGATGCCCACATCGTGATGGGTAGCCGAGGCGCAGTTGACAACCTCATCCAGTGTATCCTTGTGCATGGTATTGACATTGATGAACTGGTGCTGGAGCCGCTTGCCAGCAATGAGGCTGTGCTACACCATGATGAACGGCGTATGGGTGTTGCGGTGGTTGACATCGGTGGTGGCACAACTGACATTGCCGTTTTTCGTGATGATAGCCTCTGCCACAGCACTGTGCTGGATGTGGGTGGCAATCATCTTACCAACGACATCGCCATCGGTTTGCACACCTCCTTTGAGACGGCAGAGGACTTGAAATTGCGTTATGGACATGTTCAACCGGAACGTATTGCACCGGATGAGCAGGTCTGGACACGTGTGTTTGGCGAGAAAAACGAGCGTAGTTTTAGCCGCCGCTTTATCAGCGAGGTGCTAGAAGCACGTACAGAGGAAATTGTCGAGATTATCCGTGACGCCATTCGTGACATGAACTATCTGGATAAGTTACCCGCAGGCATTGTCCTCACAGGCGGAGCCAGCCAATTGGCAGGCATGGTTGACCTAAGCCGTACCGTCATGGGGATGCCTGTGCGTATTGGTCTGCCCACCGACCGCCTACCCATTACCAGCTTGGGGCATCATCTACAATCGCCCAGCTATGCGACCAGTGCGGGGTTGTTGCTCTGGGGGTTGCATGAGGATGCACGCGCCTTGCATCGACGCTATGGTAATCAGGACAAGCCCAACAATGGCGATGGGGGGCAGTGGACAAAATGGCTGCGGAATTTGTTGCCCTAGCGCTTATTTGTCTAGTTTCGCCATTATACAC
>JBCCFC010000062.1:0-20688 GCA_039029935.1 Chloroflexota bacterium | reverse complement strand
GTCTGTCGCTTCTCGATCCTTGGCCATGCTCTCTTTGACGGCGTCCACTGCATCGCCTGTCGTCACTAACTCCCCAAGAAGAACAGTCACCTTTGCCATGATGGTGGTCGAGACCAACGATGCCTTTTTGTCGCCAGATGAACACGGCATTCGTTTTGTAGACGCAGCGGGCAATCCACGTCCTGTGGCGGCAATTGAGGCGGCCATTCGTCGCAATCTGGCGGTTTGGGATGCAGGCACAGAGGCCAATGAAGTGCCGGGTGTGGGTATCAACCAAGCACCTCGTCAAGCTGGGGCCAATACGGGTGACGACGACCCGATCAGCGGTGTGCGTATTTACAGTGACCCAACCAATGATCTTGAACAGTCACAGGCACGCGTGGCCGTTTCCGGTGGGTTTGCCGACCTGACCATTGCTTATGGCCCTGATCCATTGTCCTTTGTGGTGACATTGGAAAACACCAGCGATACGACTGTCTATCCCGGTGTGTTGACACCGATGGCGTGGGCGGTCCATGATTCTTCTTACAATCTGTTTACAGTGGGCGAAGCAGCTACACCAGGCTTAGAATCACTCTCTGAGGATGGCGACCCAGCCACGTTGATAGCTGAATTTGAAGCAGCAGGTGGCGTACTTAGCTCCGGTGTCACGGGTGCGGGTCCAATCACGGCAGGCGGTACATTTGTCGCCGATATCACCGTCAATGCCGCCTACCCCTATCTGACATTGGCCTCGATGATTGTGCCATCCAACGACACCTTCTTGGCCTTTGGCCCAGCGGGCATTAACCTATTAGATGAAAATGGCAACCGTCGCAGCGTTGATGATATTGCCGCCGAGATTGCGGCTGAGTTTATTGCGTGGGATGCGGGTGTTGAGCGTAACCAAGCGGGTGCTGCTGGGCCAGACCAACCACCACGTCAGGCGGGATCCAACACAGGTGCAGATGAAGGGCCCGGCCTTGTACTGCTCTTTGATGACCCCAGCGATGACCCTGTGTGGGACTATCCAGAGACGCCAGAAATCGCACGGATTACGTTGATGCCACTGGCAGACGTGATCACCTTGGAGGCGAATGATGAGTTACCTGACGATGCGTCGTACCCAGCCACCGAGTTCCTGGTGCGTCTGGAAAACATCTCTGGCAAGAGCGGCATACCATCGCCATTCTCACCCGGTGTATGGGCTGTGCATGACGCCAGCCGACCGCTCTTTACGATTGGTCGCCCTGACCGAGGTCAAGGGTTGGAAGCGATTGCCGAAGATGGCAACACGGCCAATTTGGTTCCATTCTTGGGTAGCCGTGACGGTGTGGCCTCATCCGGCGTCTTTAATACACCAGTCGATGGCAATGCACCGGGGCCAATCCTGCCGGGACAAGCCTATGAGTTTATGATCACGACCACGCCGGATGCCGGGCGGCTTTCCTTTGCCACTATGTTGGTTCAATCCAACGACATTTTTGCGGGTCCCGTTGATGTGGGTATCAAGCTCTTTGACAGCAATGGCGACCCCATCAGCGGTGACATCAGCGACCTGAGTGATTTATGGGATGCTGGCACAGAGCGCAATGAAGCCTTGTTGACCGGACCCAATCAGGTCATCCGTCAAGGGGATGCCAACACGGGTCCCGGCGAATCGGGTGTCTCAGCCTTTGTTAACAGTACGCGCAGCTATCCAACACCGGGTGGCATCGTGGACATTGCTGTCACAGAACAGAATGGCACATACACCTTTGTTGTGACCAATGATGCTGCCAATAAAGGGGCCATTATCACACCGATTGCACCCATTTTCTATGCGACCCACGACAACACATGGTCGCTCTTTACCACAGGTGCAGCCGCCTCCGCAGACTTGGAAACATTGGCCGAGGATGGCTCTCCAGCAGGGCTTGTGGGTGAACACACAGGTGCATCGGGCATCGGCTCTGTCGGCGCACAGGCCATCACAGACCAACGTCCGGGCGACGACCCAGGTCCAGCCTTCCAAGGCGAATCGTTCACCTTCAACGTGACACCAAGCGCACAGACGCCATACCTGACCATTGCCATGATGGTGGTCGAGAGCAACGATGTCTTCCTTGCCTTTAGCCCAATGGGGGTCAACCTCATGGACGATCAGGGCAACCCACGTCCGGCAGCGGATGTTATGGATGACGTAGAACGTGAGCTGGCAACATGGGATGCTGGCACAGAGGCCAATGAGGTCCCCGGTGTTGGACCGAACCAAGCACCACGTCAAGCAGGACCCAACACGGGACCCGCCGACCCCATCGTCGGTGTACGCATCTATAATGACAGCACGAACGATTTGGACGGCACCAACAATGCACGTGTCAGCGTTTCTGGCGGCTTTGCTGATTTGACCATTGAGCATGGACCGCATGACGACTCGTTCACCGTCACTTTGAGCAACACCAGTGGTAGCACCGTCTATCCGGGCATCTTGACCCCTGTCGCCTATGCTACCCACAATGGCCTGTATCAACTCTTTGAGGTGGGCAAACCAGCGACACCGGGGTTAGAGGCACTAGCCGAAGATGGCGATACGAGCATACTTGTCGATGAATTCGGTGCGGCTGTTGGTGTTGGGCGTAGTGGTGTGCGTGCGATTCCAGTCGGTGCAGATGCTGCTGGACCTATCGCTGATGGCGGCGCGTATCGCTTTATCGTCACACCAGATGCAGCCCATCCATACTTTAGCCTTGCGTCGATGATTGTGCCATCCAACGACACCTTCTTGGCCTTTGGTCCAGCGGGTGTGCGTCTTCTGGATGAGAATGGCAACCGTCGCAGCGAATCCGATATTGCTGCCGACATCGCTGCCGAGTTTATTCCTTGGGATGCAGGCACAGAGCGCAACCAAGCGGGCGCTGCCGGGCCAGACCAACCACCACGTCAGGCAGACCCCAACACGGGTGACGACGAAGGGGATGGCACGGTGCGGATTGCAGACATCGGCTCATGGACCTATCTGCTTTCTGAGGATGTCTTAAAGGTGACGATTACACCGCAACAGGTAGGTAATCAAGATGAGGCACAATATGACTTTACCAAGACCATCAACGACAATGATGCCAACGCATTGGCAAATGCGGTCTTGGTCAATGCAGGTGAAACGCTCAAATTTGAATATATCTTGGAAAACACAGGGTCTGTTGATTTGCTGTGGAACAAACTGAGCGACAGTGTCTTTGACAGCACAACCAATCTGTCCGACCATTGTGGCTTGCCCCTCATCGTGCCGGCTGGGTTCACACAGTTCTGTGAATTTAATTCACCCGCCGACAACGTACCCGATGGCCTTGAAAACATCGCCAGCCCCGAAGTCTACATCGCCAACTCCAACCAGCAACTCGACCCTATCCCCGACAATGCATGGTATCGCACATCACCGCCGGACGGCGCACAGTTTGCCTCGATTGGCGACATGGTGTGGGCCGATGTCAACATCAATGGCATTCAGGATGATGGCGAACCCGGTTTTCCGGGCATCCAAGTGGAGCTACTCAATCTTGTGGGCGAGGTACTAGATTCGATTGTCACGGACAGCACAGGAGCCTATCGCTTCTTTGGCGTCGAGGCGGGCAGCTATCGTGTACGCTTTACACCACCAGACTTGGACACCGAGTTTACGCTTAAGGATGAAGGTGGTGATGATGCGCTGGACAGCGATGCCAACCCTAGCAGTGGACGCTCAGATATCGTGACCGTTGCCGCAGGCGAATACAATGATACGGTTGATGCAGGCTTTGTTGACCGCCTTCTCAGCAAGCCCGGCACCATCGGCAACTTTGTCTGGGAAGACCTCAACGGTGATGGTGTGCAGGATGACAACGAACCGGGTGTGGCTGATGTCAAGGTTGAACTCTTTACCGCTGGTGGTACGCTTTTGGAGGAGACGACTACGGACAGCAATGGGCTCTACCTGTTCACACCGCTGGCAGCGGGACAATATCAAATCGTCTTTACACTGCCAAACGGCTTCTCGTTTACCCTGCCCAATCAAGGGCCAGATGACGAGGATGACAGCGATGCCGTCCCTGATGCCAATGGCACTACTGGTACAACCGATGTCGTCAACTTGGGTATCAGTGAAACCAACCTATCACTGGATGCGGGTCTGATTCGCCCAGCCAGTTTGGGTGATTTTGTCTGGAATGATCTGGATGGTGATGGCATTCAGGATGACGGAGAACCGGGCATTGAGGACGCAACCGTCACACTCTACAGCACCATCTCACCGACCGTGCCACTGGACACAGACACAACGGGGGCAGACGGCATCTATGGCTTTGATGGCTTGATGCCGGGCGATTACTTTGTGATTGTTGAATTGCCCGACGGCTTTATCTTTACTGACAAGGACCAAGGCGGGGATGATACAATCGACAGCGATGTTAACCCAGCAACAGGCACAAGCGATACGGTCACGTTAGACTCTGGTGAAAATGATGACACCGTTGATGCAGGGGCGATTGGTCAAGGCTCAATCAGCGGTCAGGTCTTTGATGACCAAGATGGAGATGGCATCCAAGACCCAGACGAGCCGGGTGTATCGGGTGTCACAGTGACGTTGTTGGATGAAAACGGCGATCCTGTTGACCAGACGCCAACCGATGAGAATGGCAACTACACCTTTGACAATATACCATCAGGCACATATACCGTTGTCTTTGAAGAGCCAGATGGCACAGACTTTAGCCCACAGGATCAGGGTGGCCCAGAGGGATCCCCTGATACCGTAGACAGTGATCCAAATCCAACCAACGGCACAACCGACCCCATCGTCGTCAATCCGGGCGATGTGATTGAGGATGTCGATGCGGGGCTGACACCATTGGGTAGCATTGGCGACACAGTTTGGAGCGATTTAGACGGTGATGGCATCCAGGATGGCCCAGAGGGCACCCCCGAACCCGGTGTCGGTGGCGTGGCGGTTCAACTCTATCTGAGCGACGACACACCCATTGACAGCACAACAACGGGTCCAAACGGCATCTATCTGTTTGATGATGTGCCAGCGGGTGACTACTATGTCATCTTCACCGCACCAGACGGCTTCACCTTTAGCCCACAAGATCAGGGCGGAGATGATGCATTAGACAGCGACCCAGACCCAACCACAGGCCAAACGGCCACCTTCCCACTGGGTGTGGGTGAGGACAGAGATGATGTTGACGCAGGCATTGTGCCACAAGACGCGGCCATTGATGTCGAAAAGACCACCAATGGCGAGGATGCAGATGAAGCACCGGGTCCAGTCATTCCCGCAGGCGATGCCATTGCATGGGCATACACGGTCAGCAATGTGGGGGATGCCGCTCTGACCAACATCGTGTTGACTGATGACCAAGAGGGTGTCATCTCTTGTCCACAGACAACGTTGGCCTCTGGTGAGTCGATGGTCTGTACGGCCAACGGTATTGCCGAGCCGACCGCCTATGAGAACACCGCCACTGTGAGCGCTGACGTTGTGGGGCAACCCAATTCGCAGGTCAGTGACAGCGACATGAGCCATTACACAGGTGCCAGTGCTGACTTGGAAATCGTCAAGATGGACAGCGAGGACCCAGCCACAGCGGGCGAGGAACTCTTCTATACGATTGTGTACACTAACAACGGTCCAACAACGGCCTTTAATGTACAGATTCAGGAAGACTTGCCGCTGGGTGTCTTGCTCAATGCCGTGACCAGTGCCGATCCACCACTAGGGTCGCCAACACCTGTACTCAACGACGATGGTAGCCTGACCTTGATTTGGTCATTGGCTGAATTGGCAGCGGGTCAATCGGGTGAAATTGTGCTGGAAGTCGACACAGACCCCACGTTGGCAGGGAGCGACATCACCAATGTGGTTTCGATTTCGAGCGACACACCGGACCCCATGCCAGAGGACAATCAAGACACCGAGCCAACGACCTTTGAGATCGGTGGCGTGGGCAACCCAACGGCGATTGAGTTGTTGAGCTTCACCGCCTTCAACACGCCATTTGGCGTCGATGTTCGCTGGGTAACAGGGGCAGAGATTGACACCAACGGGTTCAACCTCTATCGCAGCACCACAGGCAACCGCAATGATGCCGTCGCAGTCACCTCGTCCCTCATCGAAGCCTTGGGCTTTAATGGCGGCGAATATCGCTTTGTTGATAGCAGTGCTGTTGCGGGCGTGGTCTACACCTATTGGCTGGTCGAAACCGAGAATGACGGCACAGAAGTCGACTACGGCCCTGTACAGATACAGGCGCAGGATGCGGCACTGTCGCAGTCGTCAATGTTTACGGTCTTCTTGCCCGTGATTACACGATAAACAGTTGAAAGTGGAGACTTGAAAGTGGAAAGTTGAGAGCACACATGGCACTCTCAACTTTCGACTCTATTTTATTTATGCAAAACAGTTGATAGGTTAGGCCATTCCACAAAATAAATTACCCGTTGAATAGCGGAGTTAGCAATCTCTATTACGGGTTGCACACGGGAGAGCCGGCAGTAGGACCCAAAGGGTTCCCCTGCCTAACTCCGCGAGCTTGTGGGTAATTTATTTTGTGGATTAGCCTAACCTCGCAACCTGCACCCTCCAACTCTTCTACAATGGTCATTTGTGCTATAATAAGGATGAAACTTTGCAACCTGCAACCTTGCAACCTGCAACCTATACTTGGAGCGCGCGATGATCAAGTTTCCATATGGCCGGCGTGATTTTAATGAGATTATCAGTGAAAATTACTTATATATAGATCGAACCCACCATATCCGTTTTGTGGAAGAGTGGGGCAAGGAACTGCTCTTTATGCGTCCCCGTCGTTTTGGGAAGAGCTTGTGGCTGTCCACGCTGATGAATTACTATGACGTTGCCAAGAAAGATGACTTTGAGCGGTTATTTGGGCATTTGGCGATTGGGCAAGAGCCGACGCCGATGCATAACAAATATATGGTGATGCGGTGGGATTTTTCAAGGATAGAAGTCAGTGGTGGTATAGCCGATATTCAGCAATCTCTGAAAGACCATCTCAATGATCGCTGCAAACAATTTCAAGATAAGTATGAAAAGAACCTCAAAAATAGGATTGAAATCGATGCCAACAACGCGTTCTCCTCGTTTGAGTCGTTGGTTTCAGCGGTGAATCTTTCAGGCCACAAACTGTATGTCTTTATCGATGAATACGACAACTTTGCCAATGAGGTACTGATGGTTCCCAAACAAAAGACGACAGAAGAAACGAATGCACAGAGACAACGCTATGTCAATTTGGTCAAGGGTGAAGGCTTGTTCAAGACATTGTTCAAAAATTTGAAGAGTGCAGGGTCAGGTGACGGGCTGGACCGTGTGTTTATGACGGGCGTGTCACCCATTGTCTTGAGCGATGTCACCAGTGGTGCGAATACCTTTGAGAATATCTCATGGCAGCGCGAACTCAATGAACTCTGCGGCTTTACACAGACAGAATTGCGTGGGCTGGCAGAACAATTATTGGATAGCTCCGAATTGCAAGAGGCGATTGAGGACAAGGACGGTGAGCTTGCAAATATGATGACGTTGATGGAGAACTATTATAATGGTTCTCTATTCATCGAAGATTTTCGCAAAGGCAAAGCCGAGAACGTGCCAAAAGTCTATAACCCAACTTTGGCTTTTTACTTTCTGAAACAATTTCAAGCACAGCAAGAGTATCCAACAGAATTGTTGGATGAAAATTTAACACCTGATGACCATAAACTGAGACATATCGCCGCGTACAAAGCGGGGCCAGAACTCCTTGATGATGCCTTTGCGCTTGACCGAACTATCACAGTGCGCACATTGCGCAGAAAATTTGGTGTTCGTGATTTGCTGAACGCCAATCTGCAAAAAGAACGACTGGCCGTGCTGCTCTGTCATCTCGGTGCGTTGACGCCTGCGGGACTTGGTCCAGCACATAAGATACGCTTGGAGATTCCCAACCTTGTCATCCAACAACTCTACAGCGAACGCGTGTTGACCCACCGTGTGAAGAGTGATGCCAGTATGGTCGAAGCTGGCATTGCGGCGGCAGATGAACTCTTTGAGACAGGGGATATAGAACCGCTTTGTCTTTTTGCGCAGACTCATTTGTTGAAGCTGTACAGCGGGCGCGACGGGAAGGATTTTAACGAAGGCACACTCAAAACTATTTTTATGATGCTGCTCTACCACACTGATCTATATCTGATGTACTCGGAAGCAACCATTGAACGTAGTTTTGGTGACTTGTTGCTATTGGTGCGACCGGGGATGCGCGAGAGTGGCTTGGTGGATATTTTGATTGAGTTTAAGCAGTTACCCTTGGGGAGTGCAACTGAAATGGTACCCACGCAGAAGGGTACGACGAAGCCTAAATCATTGACCGAGGATGATGCGAAGACACGACCGCGTGAGGAGATGAAGGCGTTGAAGAATGTGAAGGCCAAGTTTACCGAAGCAGAGAATCAGCTACATACCTATCGCCAGAAGTTGGAGGCACAGCATGGGGATGACCTGAATTTGCGTTGTTATGCGGTGGTGAGTGTGGGGTTTGCACGGATTTTGTGGAATGAGATCGAGTGAGGGGTAGCATACTTATATAAAAAAATAAATCTCATCAGAAACATTTTTCGTTCTGCAACCTACAACCTGCAACCTATCAGCCTTCTACCATCTCTGTGTATAGACGGATCACCTCTTGGTGTTTTGGCACATTCCCCAGATAGGACGCCCGCCATGTCTCATCCTCAATCAGGTTCGCTAGCTCATGCAATTGTGCATAGGCGATACTCAGAAGGGTATCTGCATACGGCTCATCCATCAGCGTCAGCAGGTGATAGCAGAGAAGATGCAGTCGAAAGGGTCTGTGTGGTACGAGTAAGGCAGGTTCATTCTCAATATAGTCAATGCTGGGTGCGATATCAACGTCTACCCATTGATGCGTGGCTAATACATGCGCCAGTGCAAAGCCAACCTGCACTTCCGCCTGTTGATGGGGTACCTGGCGCTCCTCAACAATGGGCAGAAGTTCTTGATAGTGCGCCAGCATTTGTGCATAGTCGCCACATTGATACATACACCACGCCAACCCTGTCAGCGCATCAATGATTATATTAGGGCTGTTCGTTTTTTTGCTGAGGACCAACGACCGCTGGAGATGGGTCTGCGCTTGGTCAAATTGTTGTTGCGACAAATAGGATTCCCCCAAATGCATCAACGCAACCGACTCCCAATACGCTAACTCTGTTTCTCGAAAAATCGTCAACGACGCATCAATATATTGTTGGGCGGTGGTGTATTGCCCTACCCGGTTGAACGTGTTGCCAATATGCATGAGCGCACAGCCCTCGACATCGGTCAAACCGATTTCATGCGCAATCACAATACTCCGTTCAAGATAGTCTTTGGAGCGTCGATAGACGCCTTTCTGTGGCGTATATGAACTGCCTAAATTGAGCAGCGCAATGGTCTCACCCTCTTTGTGTCCGATTTCTTCGTGAATCTGAAGGGACGCTAGATAATAGGCATAGGATTGCTCCTCATCTCCCCTCATGCTTGCTATATAGCCCAGATGTCCCAAGCTTACACTCACACCATGCTTGTTGCCAATCTGCTGGTCGATGTCTAATGCCTGTTGCACAACAGCCTCGGCAGTCGCCCAATCATTGTTGCGTTCATAGATCAGCGAAAGTGAGTTAAAGACACGTGATTGCCCCTGTCGATCCCCAATGCGTTGGAAGAGGCCCAAACTTTCCTGCAAATAAACATTGGCCTCATCATGGCGCGCCAGCCGAGAAACCGTTCGTCCAATGTTATAGAGTGCATTGGCCGTTCCCTGCTCATCATCAATCGCTTGGTAGATGTGTAGACTCTGTTTATAGTAATCAGTGGCTTGGTCAAACTGTGTCAGGTTGTCTTCAATGTCACCCAGAGAGATGAGTACACTGGCAATCAGTGGGTCATCTTCTGCCAACTCAGCTAGCGTCCGTGCCTCTAAATAGGCAGTCTGTGCCTGTTCAAAGTCGCTTCGCAAAGACCAAGATTGACCCAGCAGGTGATAGGCGTGAGCAAGAAGCTGATTATCCCGTGCGGCCTGTGCCAATGGAATCGCAGCCTGTGCAAATGTCTCAACCGCAGGGAAATCGCTGATAACCAGTGCATAGCCGGCTTGGCGTAGGGCCACTTCGGATTGCTGTTGGCTTGTCCCTGTTTGCGCAATAAGCGCAGTTAATAAGGCTAAGTCTGCTTTTCTATCATCAGATTGCCCTGTAAAAGCTGCAAGACTTTCACGCGCCAAGAGCGTCTCATACTGTTTTTGTGGGGCGCCCAATCGACCCATTGCCAATTCATACGCCCTCGTCAAATAGGTCAATGCATCGGTGTTCGCATACTGGGCAGCGGCATGGGTTCCTGCTAGATAGGCATAGCCATACTCTTTCTCTGGATGCTGTGCCGCCCGCCAATGCTCCATGAGTTGGGCCGCATAGTTGGCGTCGTCGGGATAAAGCTGTTCAATCGCCTCCGCTACCTTCTGGTGATAATGTTGTGTCTCGTCTGCCGATAACATTGACAACAGCCCATCACGCAGTTTGGCATGACGAAATTGCCAGCGGTCATCGACCACTTCGAGGATAGCTGCATCCGCACAGCGGGTAATCCAATGGTTAAGAGGACGGTCTTGGTTGAGCAGTAAAATCATAGCAAGGTCGAGAACACGTCCAGAGACAGCGGCCAGCAGTAACAGCGGTCGGTCCGCTTCGGCAACTTGGGCAAAGCGGCGTTCGACAATTGTCTGGATGCCGTTGGGTAAGAGTGTGTCAGGAATAGCCATCTGCCCAATGTGTTGCAAGCCACCGATGTCCTCAGCCAGTGTGCGGATGACCTCGACCGCAAAGAAGGCATTGCCCTCGGTCTCACGTTGGAGCATCTGGAGGATGTTTTCCTGTGCGCCAATCTCGCCCAGCATGGCGGCACTGAGGTCAGCCATATTGTTGCTGGTAAGACGGCCCAAGTGTAGTGGCCGCATGTCCGATAGCTGCCCCGGTAACTGCGGTCGCTCATCATCCCGATAGGTCGCCAGCAACAACATTGACTGGTCCTCGATTTGGCGGGTCAGATAGGGCAGGACAAGCAAACTTTCGTCTGCCCAATGGATGTCTTCAAGGAGCAGAAAGATGGGTTGCTGCACCTGTTCAAAAAGTTTGGCGATGGTGGAGAAGAGACGGATTTGAGCAGCTTCAGGGGCCAACGATGGGGCAGGTTTAACAGGGCGACCGAGCAGCTGGGCCACATCGGGGACGACGGGCAACAGCACACCCGCATCCAAGTCTGTGACTGCTGATTGTGTCACCAACAGATGACGCAATGGCTCGCGCCAAAGGGCATAGACGCCTCCTTGCGTCTCCTCGACTTGCCCAACCAAGACAATAAAGCCAGCGACCAACGCTTGGGTGCGCACTTCGCGCACAAAGCGCGATTTGCCCACCCCACTTTCACCACCAATCAGCCAGGCCGAACCCTGCCCCTTGCGTGTTGCATCTAGTGCTTGCAAGAGTTGCGTCATCTCCTGCTCTCGCCCGACAAAGGTTGCTGCCTGTAGATAACTTTCGCGGATAGCCGTTGTCTCAACCACAGCCGAATGTGGTGTATCAAGTGCTTTCGATAAGGCCAAAAGCACATCATTGGCACTGCCAAAACGCCTTTCCGGTGTCTTTGCCAGCAGTTGATGCACCAATGGATGGAGTCGTTCATCCATTGTGCCTAGATTGGGGTCTGCATTCAGCACCCGGTCCAGAAAGGCAAAGTCAAGGGGGGCAAAAGGGTGTTCGCCTGTCAGCATTTGCGTTGCCAACACACCCACCACAAATAAATCCGCCTGGGGGCTATAAGGCTCGCCATCAAATAACTCTGGCGCCATGTAGAGCGGTGTGCCAGCCGAACTGAACACATTGGCTTCCTCAACTGTCACAGCCAACCCAAAGTCCAACAAGCGTACAGTTTGTTGATGGACGAGTACATTGGCGGGTTTGAGGTCACGATGTAGCACACCCCGTCGATGCAGATAGGCCAATGCCTGAAGGAGTTGCTGAATCAGGTCAAGCCGATAGGCAAACGGCTGGTCTTGGGCTGCGTCCAAAATTGTCTGCGCATCGGGAAGATACGTCATGGTATAGAATGGCTGTGTTGTTGCCTCTGTGTTATTTTCTATGTTATGTTCTGTGTCATTACCTGTGTTATTACCTGTGTCATCTTCACTTATGACATCAAATCCATAATCGAGTACACTGATAATATGGGGGTGACGTAGCCCAGCCATAATCTGGAACTCATGTGCCAACGCAAGGTACAGATTGTCTTTGGACATGTTGGGGGCTACTGTTTGTTGGGATAACTTTCTCACCTGTTTGAGGGCAACGGTGTCGCTCGTGAGCCTATCGGTGGCTTGATAGACCACGCCCATGCCACCTTGTCCAAGCTGTTTATTCAGCCGATATCGGCGATTGCTCGTAATCGCTTGTTCTTGAATTTGATTTGTCACCATAATGTATCAACTTTCTACCATATCTGTGTATAAGCGTATAATCTCTCGATGTTCCGGCACATTCTCGCGATAGGACTGCCGCCATGTTTCGTCTTCGATCAGGCTGGCTAAGTCCTGTAATTGTGCATAGGCGATGCTCAGAAGGGTGTCTGTATACGGATCCTCCATCAACGTCAACAGATGGTAACAGAGGAGATGGAGACGAAACGGGTAGTCTGGGATAAGTAGGTTGGGTTCATTCTCAATGTAGTTGATAGCGGGTGTGATATCGACCTCTACCCATTCATGTTTTGCTAGCATATGCGCCAGCGCAATGCCGACTTGACTTTCGGCTTGGTAATAGGATGCCTTGCGTTTTTCTGCGAGTGTCGAAAGTTCTTGATAGTACGCCAACATCTGCTCATGGTCGCCACGCTTATAGGCCACCCACCCCAATCGGGTCAGCGCATCAACGATGCGTTCATCGTCACTCATGGCGCGACTCGCTGCCAATGTCTGCTGGAAATGGTCTTGGGCCTGCACAAACTCTTGTTGCGCTAAAAGACATTCGCCGATATACCTCAGCGCATCCCCTGCCCATTCAGACAGTGCCAGTTGTTGGAAGACCGCCACCGCCTCTTCAAAATGAGATTGGGCGATGTGATACTGCCCAACTCGGTTATAAATGATCCCCGTGAGTACAAGGATTTCCCCCTTTATATCCGCCCAACCGATGTCATAGGCCATCTGAATACCCCGTTCAAGATATTGTTTGGCCTGTTCATAAACTCCTTTTTGATGACGATAGACCCTGCCTAAATTTTGCAGCGCAACGGTCGTTATATCCTTGCTCCCAAGTTCCTCACTCATCTGAAGGACTCTCAGATAATACGTGTAGGCTTGAGCGTGATTCCCCTGACCGAGTGTGATAAACCCAAGACCATTCAGTACCACACAGACCCCGCGTTTATCGCCAATCTCCTCTTTAATTGCCAGTGCCTGTTGGAAATATGCCGTCCCTGTTGCAAAGTCATCCTCATACTCATGGAGTACGCCTAGAGCGTTCAAAATTCTTCCTTGATTTGCTTTGTCGCCAATGCGCTGAGAAATTTCAAGCCCTTGATGATAATACGCTCTGGCCTCATCGCAGCGAAATAGTAAATAATTCATCCAACCAACGTGATAAAATGCGTTGCCCATCCCCTGCGCATCATCAATCGCTTGGTAGATGTGTAAGGCCTGCTGATAATAGTCAAGTGCTTGGTCATTTTGGGCGTGTTTATCGACAACGTCCCCCAAAGAGATCAATATCTCGCCCATCAAATGGTGATCCTCTAATGCTTCGGCCAATGTCTGCGCTTGCAACAGCGTTTTCTCTGCCAAGTCATAGTCTGCCTGTGAATAGAGTGCCTCACCCATGAGTAGATAGGCACGCGTCAGACATTGCGGAGTCTGTGCATCCTTGGCATACGGAATGGCTGTTTTTGCAAATGTCTCAGCCGCAGGAAAGTCACCTGAGAGCAATGCAAAGTTTGCTTGACGGAGAGTGACTTCGGCCTGTAGAGCAGGTGTGTCCATTTGCGGAGTCAACGACATTAGCAACGCCAAATCTGCCTCTCGTTTGTGCGATTCCCCGATCAAGGTATAAAGACTTTCGCGGATTAACAGTGTTTCAACCTGTTTTTGTGGATCGTGCAACCGCTCTGACGCTAACTCATAGGCTCTGGTTGCATAACTCAATGCATCGTCGTTGGCATACTGGTTGGCGGCATGGGTCGCGGCCAGATAGGCATAGCCATACTCCTTGTCTGGATGCCCTGTCTCTCGCCAGTGCCCCATGAGTTGTGCCGCATAGTTGGCATCGTCGGGATAAAGCTGCTCAATGACCTCTGCCACCTGTTGGTGATAGCGTTGTTTCTCATCTGCCGATAACGTTGCCAGCAGCCCATCGCGCAGTTTGGCATGGCGAAATTGCCAGCGGTCATCGACCACTTCCAGAATCGCCGCATCTGCACAGCGTGTGAGCCACCGACTGATGGTTCGGTCTTGGTTGAGCAATAAAAGGATAGTAAGGTCAAGGACACGCCCGGATACAGCGGCTAGTAGTAACAGTGGCTGGTCCGCTTCGGCAACTTGGGCAAAGCGGCGTTCGACAATCGTCTGGATGCCATTGGGCAGAAGCGTGTCAGGCAACGTCATCTGCCCAATTTGTTGCAAGCCACCCATGTCCTCAGCCAGTGTGCGGATGACCTCGACCGCAAAGAAGGCATTGCCCTCGGTTTCATGCTGGAGGAGTTGAAGAATGTCTACCTGTTCGCCAATCTCGCCCAACATAGCGGCACTGAGGTCGGCCATATTTTCGGTGGTGAGACGGCCTAAGTGTAGTGGTTGCATATCCGATAGCTGCTCTGTCAACTGTGGTCGCTCATCATCCCGATAGGTCGCCAGCAACAGCATCGACTGCTCCCCGATTTGGCGGGTCAGATAGGGCAGGACAAGTAGACTTTCATCTGCCCAGTGGATGTCTTCAAGGATCAGCATGATAGGTTGCTGAATCTGTTCAAAGAGGGTGGCGATGGTCGAGAATAGGCGGATTTGGGTGGCTTCGGCAGAGAGCGATGGGGCAGGTTTAACAGGGCGACCCAGCAGTTGGGCAACATCAGGGACAACGGGCAACAGTACACCCGCATCTAAGTCTGTGACGGTGGGCAGTGTCACCAACAGATGACGCAACGGTTCGCGCCAAAGGACATAGATGCCCCCTTGTATTTCTTCGACTTGCCCTGATAAAACAAGAAAGCCAGCAACCAGTGCTTGGGTGCGTACTTCGCGTACAAATCGTGATTTGCCCACACCACTTTCACCGCCAATGAGCCACGCCGAACCCTGCCCCCTGTGTGCTGCCTCTAGTGCTTGCGAGAGTTGTGCCATCTCCTGCTCTCGCCCAACAAAGGTTGCTGCCTGTAGATAACTTTCCCGAATGGCCGTTGTCTCAACCAATATGTGAGTCGATGTCTCCAGCGTGTCCGCCAACATCAAGAGCGCATCGTTGGCATTGTCAAATCGCTCATCCGGTGTCTTTGCCAGCAGTTGATGCATCAATGGATGGAGTCGTTCATCCATTGTGCCCAGATTGGGTGCTGCATCCAGCACACGATCCAAAAATTCATAGTCAAGGGGGGCAAAGGGGTGTTCGCCTGTCAGCATTTGGGTTGCCAACACACCGACTGCAAACAAATCAGCTTGCGGACTATAAGGCTCGCCGTCAAATAGTTCTGGTGCCATATAGAGTGGCGTGCCAGCCGAATTGAACACATTGGTTTCCTCACGCGTTACAGCCAACCCAAAGTCCAAGACACGGACAGTCTCTTGGTGGACCAGTACATTGGCGGGCTTGAGGTCCCGATGCAGGACGCCCCGTCGATGCAGATAGGCCAGTGCCTGGAGGAGTTGCTGGATCAGGTCAAGTTGATAGGCAAGTGGCTGTTCTTGGGCTGCGTCCAAAATTGTCTGTGCATCGGATAGATAGATCATGGTATAAAAGGGTTGTGTTTCGGACCCCTCATCGTTCTCGCCTTCACTGGCACTTATCATATCAAATCCATAATCTAGGACACTGATAATGTGTGGGTGACGCAGCCCTGCCATCAGTTGGAACTCATGTGCTAGCGTAAGGTGCAGACTGCTTTTGGGCATATGGGAAATTGCTTGTTGGGGTAGCTTTCTCACTTGCTTGAGGGCAACGATATCGCCTGTGAGCCTATCGGTGGCTTGATAGACCACGCCCATGCCACCTTGCCCAAGCTGTTTATGGATCAGATACCGACGGTTGCCCATAATCGTTTGTTCTTGAATTTGATTTGTCATGATAGTGATTGCTTCGTCTGTTACAATTTGTCAACTTTGCGACATGCCTGTGTATAGGCGACCCACCTCTCGATGTTCTGGCACATTCTCCAGATAGGACTGCTGCCATGTTTCGTCTTCAATCAGACTGGCTAAATCCTGTAATTGTGCATGGGCGATACGCAGAAGGGTGTCGGCATAGGGTTCGTTCATCAACGTCAACAGATGGTGACAGAGGAGATGGAGACGAAACGGGTAGTCTGGGATAAGTAGGTTGGGTTCATTCTCGATATAGTCGATGGTGGGTGTGATATCGACCTCTATCCATTCATGTTTGGCTAACACATGCGCCAATGCAATGCCGACTTGACTTTCCGCCAGATAATAGGATGCCCTGCGTTTTTGAGCGAGTGTTGAGAGTTCTTGATAGTGCGCCAACATCTGTTCATGGTCGCCACGTTTATAGGCCAGCCATCCCAGTCGTGTCAGCGCATCAACGACTCGTTCATTGTCGCTCATCGTGCGGCTCATCGCCAACGCCTGTTGGAAATGGTCCTGTGCCTGTCCAAATTCCTGTTGTGCCAAAAAATATTCGCCACTATACCTCAACGCAGCCCCTGCCCACTCGGTCATGTCAGCTTGTTGGAAAGCCGCCATCGCCTCTTCAATATACGTCTGGGCAGTTGCGTATTGTCCGACTCGGTTGAAAATGATACCTATGAGTACGAAAAAAACGCCTTTTAACTCCTCTAAACCAAGGTCATAGGCCATCTGAACACCCCGTTCAAGATAGCGTTTGGCCTGTTGATAAACCCCCTTCTGACGACGATAGATCATGCCTAAACTTCGTAGGGCAAGGACACTCCTATCCTTGCTCCCAATCTCGTCGCTCATCCCAAGTTCCCTACGGTAATAGTCATAGGCTTGGTCATGGTTCTCTTGATTGAGTGTGATAAAGCCAAGACCACTGAGTGCAAAACTGACCCCGCGCATGTTGCCAACCTCTTCTTGAATCGCCAATGCCTGTTGGAGATATGCCTCCCCTTTTTCATACTCGTTCTCAAATTCAGAGAGAATCCCCAGTGAGGTTAAGATGGTTCCTTGGTTGGTTTTGTCCCCAATGCGTTGAGAAATTTCAAGTGCCCTCAAGTAATAGGCTTTGGCCTCATCGCGGTGAAATAATAGGTACTTGATCACGCCAAGGCGAAAGAATGCGTTGCCTGTGCCTTGCACATCACCAATTGCTTGGTAGATGTGTAGTGCCTGCTGATAATAGTCGATGGCTTGGTTATATCGAGCGCGTTTTTGGCTAACATTGCCCAAGGTAAGCAATACCTCAGCCACCAAGTGGTCATCCTCGATAGATTCGGCCAACGGTTGTGCCTCTGCTAGGACAATTTGTGCCTGCTCATAATCTGCCTGTGAAAAGAAAGATTGACCCATCAGAAGATGGGCGCGCGCAAGGTACGCAGGGGTCTGTGTAACGTCGGTAGAGCCAATGGCCGTTTGTGTCAATGTCTCGACCGCAGGAAAGTCACCGGAGAGCAATGCTAGGTCGGCTTGACGTAGGGCGACCTCAACCTGTTGTGCGGGTGCATCCTTTTGGCTGGCAAGTGTCGTCAGCAATGCCAAATCAGCCTCGCGTTCGCTCGATTGCCCCATAAATGCATAGAGGCGTTCGCGCAGGAGGAGCGTTTCATATTGTTTTTGCGGGTCGTGCAACCGCTCCGTTGCCAATTCATAGGCTCTGGTTGCATAGGTTAGCGCATCCTCATTGGTGTACTGATTGGCGGCGTAGGTGGCGATCAGATAGGCATAGTCATACTCTTTCTCTGGGTTCTGTGCCCGTTGCCATGCCAGTGTAATATGCGCCTCTTCTCGACGCAGGTCGGCCATCATCCGTTCCCCTTCTTCGCCACTCATTTTTTCCACACGCTCGGATAAGAAGTCCAAATAATAGGTTGCATAGGCTTGCCAAAATTGTTCACTTTCAGGTGACTGTAGACCATAGTGTTCATACCATTTGTGTTGCAAAAAGCGTTGCGCCAGTGGATGAACGATATAGCGTCCGGTACTCTGTTGCTGGAGAAACGAGGTATCGGTCAATTGTTTTAACTCAACCATGCTGACATCGGCAATGGCCTTGACTGCGTTGC
The DNA here is from genome assembly GCA_039029935.1 of Chloroflexota bacterium. Classification (GTDB taxonomy): domain Bacteria; phylum Chloroflexota; class Anaerolineae; order Caldilineales; family Caldilineaceae. The sequence goes on along the minus strand of JBCCFC010000062.1, from coordinate 2,183 downwards.
GATCAAAGGCAGCGGTAAAGTGCGAGGTGTGTAGCAAGGAACGCTTTCTGGCTTCGTCCAAGTGCTGCCATGAATAGTCAAAGAGCGTATCAATACTCTTGTGTGTGCTGTGTTCAGATGTGACACCCTGCAAGAGTACGCGGTGGTCCTGTTGCAATTGCGTCACAATCTCAGGTAGCGTGAGGTGTTCTGTCCATGTGGCCGCCATCTCCAACGCCAGCGGCAACCCACCTGTCAGATGGCATATTTCGATGATATCGGCAAAATTTTCCTGATACAAATGGAAATCAGGATTAGAGCGGCGTGCGCGGTCGAGAAACAGTTGAAGAACGGCATAGTGTTCTGTGGGTTGGCTCGTTACGGTGGATAGCTCTTGATCCGTTTGTAGATTTTCTTCCACCTCTGCGAGGGTTGGAATTGGGAGCGGATTGACTTTGAGGACAGTTTCACTCACGACGCTTAGACGCCCCTGTGATGTGACCAAGATAGTGCAGTTGGGTGCATTTTGCAGCAGTGTTATCAACTGTGTGATTAATTGTGTCTTTGCTGGCAATACATGCTCAAAATTATCAAAGATGAGTAATATCCTGCGTTGGCGTAGATAATTTGTCACTTGACTTATCACATCATCAGTCTGATTCATCGGTAGTTGGAGTGCAGTACCTAGCGCGGATACAAAATGGTTTGTTATCTCCACCTCTGCTGCCCCTGACTCTGTGATACCCGTCAAGGGAACAAAACAAACACCATGTTCAAATCTATCAGCGACCATCTGCGCCAGTGTCAGTGCCATATGACTCTTGCCCACACCGCCCATGCCTACCAGCGTCACCAAACGATGCACTGGATTTTTCAAGATCGCAGCGGCTTTGTCGAGAAGCACACTGTGCCCCAGCAACGGCGTCAATGGGACAGGGCTAGTGTGCCTTGCTATCGATACTCCTGATGTTGATGCCTGACTTGACCCATCCGATGTCGGCGGTATCTGTTGGATGGTGGGAATGGCGATGTTTGTCTGCACAGTAGACAGCGTTGGCTCAACCAATCCATGACGGATGCGCGTCACAAGTTGTTCGGTTTCTTCACTAGGGGACACATCCAATTCTTGACGCAAGACCTCGGTCAACGTTGCATACTGTTCCAGTGCCGCCCAACGCTCCCCTTGACCCGCCAACAACTGTATCTTGAGCCGGTGTCCACCCTCATGCCAAGGCACAATTGTAATCAGCCTGTCCACATCTTTCATGGCTTCATCCAGATTGCCTTGCGATACCTCCACTTGGCTCAGATGATAGAGATGCTGGCTAAAGTGCACAAACAGGTCTTCTCTAGTTTTGTCAACCCAATCGTTAAAAATATCACTATAGGAAATTGTAAATCCGGCGAGAAAATCGCCACGATAGAGGGTAAGAATACGCCGCACCTCGGCCAAGTCTGCGGCATCACATTGCATAAAGGCATTGGCATGGGTCTCCAGTCCCTTCAGTAAGTCAATATCGATATCACAGTCTGCGGTGCGGTTAAAGATCACATCTTCAGATGTAATGGTGAGATACGCCCCTAGCTGTGAACGAACCGCTGCGAGATGATTGCGCAGGTTGTTCCGCGCGGCAGAGAGTGTACTATCCGGCCACAACAGCGCACCCAACTCTCTCCGTGAGACAGGTTGCGGGGTAGCGATGACATAGTATAACAACGCATAGGATTTAGGGCGTTTTAACGTTGCCAGCGGTTTGTTGTTGATTAAAATCTGTGGTCGCCCAAGTAGCCGAACGGTCAACTGGCGATTGATATCTAGTTTGCTTTCTTTCATATCTTGTTGCATAGGAAAGCCTAAAACAGTACAACACATTGCCAATCTGTTGTGCAGGTTGGCAACCTGCAATACTAATTTTTTTACACGTAGACTACAACAAACAAGGGATACATCATTTATCGCACATCAATGCTATGCGGAATGACTTGATTTCTGTCAATTTGACTGCCATTCCTTACAAACTTTCTCGATGACGATCTTGATGACGATCTTGATGACGAATCGGATCACGCTCCGGATTACGCCGCCATTGTATGCTTTTGCTCGACAACAAACTCATAGATTATATCATAAATCATGAGTTGTACGCAACTATTGAAAACAAAATAAACTATTTGTATAAACATTTTTTGCAAAATTATAGTCT